>DASTVC010000873.1:0-7630 GCA_035759295.1 Longimicrobium sp.
GCGTGATGGGCGGCGGAGACTTCCGCCTGTCGGACGAGGAGATCGCGCGGATCGAGGCGTTGCGGGGCAGGGACTAGGGGAATAGGGAATAGGGAATAGGGAATAGGGAATAGGGGCGGCCGGTGGGGCTGGAGGTGTGTCGCACCCTGTCGAAACGGGATCGAATTCTCCCCTTTCTCCCGCGCAGCGGGGGAGAGGGGCCGGGGGAGAGGGGGCCCCATCGGGCGCCAGCGTGATGCTGGTCGTCGACGCCTCCGACTCAACGGCCACGCCTCCCCTCTCCGTGAGGAACGAACGGGGAGGGGCCGGGGGAGGGGCACCCCGCGGACGCAGTTCGATGCCGTTCGAAGCGTCCCGTCCCGGCGACGCGGCGCCGGGGGAGGCACCCGCCACTGGCTGCACTCCATCGCCCGCCCGCTGCACGGACGGTGCGGGATGCGCCTCTGCGCGATACCATGCAGCGCCGGCCTCGTGTGCGCCGGATCCCGCGCCGCCCGCCGAATGACCTCCATCGATCCCCATCCTCCCGTTTCCCTCGCCGGCCGCGCCCGGGAGCGTCGCATCTGGCTGCTGATCCCCGCGGCGTGCCTGGTGCCGGCGGTGCTCAGCGTGCTGCAGACGTACATGCAGGCGCGGCTGAACGGGGACGCCGCGCGGTGGCAGGACATGGTGTTCGAGGGCGGCGAATGGCTCTTCCTGGGCGCGCTCACCCCCATCACCTGGACGCTGGCGCGGCGCTTTCCCCTGCGGCGGGGGCGGTGGAAGCGCACCCTGGCCGCGCACGTCGGCGGGGCGCTGGGGCTCTGCTTCGGCTGGGCGTCGATGGGCGTGCTGCTGGGGCATGCGCTGGACCGGTATCCGGCGCAGGGCAACCTGCCGCGCGACTACCTGAGCTGGTTCCTCACCAGCATTCCCTGGTCGGTGTTCATGTACTTCACCGTCCTGGGGTGCGTCTACGCGTTTTCCTACTTCGTGGAGGCGCGCGACCGCGAGGCGCAGGCGTCGCGGCTGGCGGCGCAGCTGGCCGAGGCGCGGCTGGGTGCGCTGCGGATGCAGCTGAATCCGCACTTCCTGTTCAACAGCCTGAACGCCCTTGCCGTGCTGGTGCGCGAGCAGAACACCGCCGCCGCCAGCCGCATGCTGGAGATGCTGGGCGACGTGCTGCGCCAGGTGCTGCGCTCAGACCAGCCGCACCAGGTGCCGCTGGCGGACGAACTGGGCTTTCTGGAGCAGTACCTGGCCATCGAGCAGGTGCGCTTTTCCGACCGCCTGCGCGTGCGCTGGTCCATCGACGAGCGCGCACGGACGGCGCTGGTCCCAGGCTTCATCCTGCAGCCGCTGGTGGAGAACGCCATCCGCCACGGCATCGCCCGGCGCGCGGACGCGGGACGGGTGGAGATCTCGGCGCGCGTCGTCGGCGACGTCCTGGAACTGGCGGTTCGAGACGACGGGGTGGGGATGGATGCGGCGCCGGGGGAAGGCGTGGGTCTGTCGAACACGCGCGAGCGGCTGCGGACGCTGTACGGCGCCGACGCGGCGGTGGAGGTGCGGACGCCGGCGGAGGGCGGCACGGAGGTGGTGCTCACGCTGCCGTTCCGGGTGGAGGGCGCGTGATGCGCGTGGTGATCGTGGACGACGAGCCGCTGGCCCGCCGCGGCATCCGCCAGCTGCTGGCCGCGCACGACGACGTGGAGGTGGCCGGCGAGGCCCGCGACGGCCGCGAAGCCGTGCGCGTGCTGCGCGATCTGGCGCCGGACCTGGTCTTTCTAGACGTGCAGATGCCGGAGCTGGACGGGTTCGCCGTCCTCCGCGCGCTGGATACGCTCCCCGCCGTGATCTTCGTTACCGCGTTCGACACCTTCGCGGTAAAGGCGTTCGAGCTTCACGCGCTGGACTACCTGGTCAAGCCGCTGCACGAGGCTCGCTTTCACCAGGCGCTGGCCCGTGCGCGCGAGCGGCTGCGCTCGCGGGAGGCGGTGGAGCTGGCGCGCCGCCTCTCGCTGCTGCTGGCCGCGGGAGGGAAGGGGGAGGGCGCGGCCGATGTGAAGATCGACGGGGGGACACCGCCGGAGCCGCCCCGGCGGCTGGTGATCGCCACGGGGGGCGCGGACCTGGTGCTGGACGTGGCGGAGATCGACTGGATCGAGGCGGACGACTACTACGCGGCCGTCCACGCCCGCGGCCGCCGCCACCTGATCCGCGAGTCGCTGGCGTCGCTGGAGGAGCGGCTGGCCGGCTCCCGCTTCGTCCGCGTGCACCGGTCGGCCCTCGTTAACCTGGCGCGCGTCCGCGAGGTCCGCGCGGGACCGGGTGAAGATCCCGCGGTGGTGCTGCACGACGGCACGCGGCTCCCCCTCAGCCGGCGGCGGCGCCGGCAGGTGGCCGCGGCGCTCCGCCGCTTCGCCGGGTGACCGCTCGCCTCCCGGGCGCGCGGGGGTGGCGAGAACCCGCGCGCACTCTACGCGCGGGCATCCGTCTTTCCGGCCGTTCGGGCGCGGGTGCTGGCCGGTTGGGATACGGGGAGGGCGGGCGACGGGGGGGCAGATTCATCTGCGGGAAGCACCCGGATAAGCCGGCCCGCCCCCAATCCCCCGTACGAACCGGAGACCCCATGGATCCCGCAACGGCCAACCAGATGATGTACGACGCGCTGTTCAGCGCCCTGGTTCAGCACTTCCCCACCACGTTCGGCGTGAGCAACGGCGCGCTGGACCCGCGGCTGCAGTACCAGTTTCCCGACCCTGCCAACCTGCAGCCGGCCAACTGGGTGGACCCGCTGGAAGACGTCGATTTCGAGGCGGCGCAGTGCCTGCTGGGCGATCGTCCGCCGCTGCTGAAAGGGGCCCGCTACGCCCCCGACAGCGCGCAAAGCATCTTCACCAGCTACGGCGACTGGATCGACTCGGTGGAGGCCAGCAACCCCGCCACGAACCCCGAGTACCGGGAGGCGTTGCGAGTGTTGATGGACGCCGGCGCAAGGATGCAGCAGATCGCCGAGATCGCGACGCCCTCGTTCAGGGCCTGGCAGCAGGAAAATCCCGGCGCCCTAGCCAACCTTACGGCATGGCTCACGGCAAGCCCGCCGCTGATTGCAGCGCAGCCGTACGCGACCCAGTACGCCATTGCCAGCCAGGAATACAATCACGCGGCGGCCAAAACAACGCAGATCGTGGAGGTCCTGAACCGGCCGCTGGGGCGCGCCCAGGCCGCCGCCGACGATCCCGCGTTCCAGAAGAAGTACGCAATCCAGGGAACATCCCTGTCCACGATCGGGCAGACCCAGGTGGGCGACGTGTTCTCGGACCCGGTGGAAAACTGGACGAATTGGCAGCAGGGCGGCTCCCTGAATCAGAACCCGTTCCAGAGCACCATCACCAGTGGTACGGTGCCGCAGTACACCGTCCAGCCGGTCACCATCGAGGTGACGGAAACCTACTCGTACTTCTTCGGACTGTTCTCCTCCACCACGACCGAGCAGCAGACCTTTTTCCAGCAGGTGGTCGATTACCAGAACTTCCAGATCGAGCTGAGCTTCGCCAGCGTGAACCCGTACACCATCTCGCGGCAGGGGTGGTACAGCCTGGACGTGCTGCAGGGCTACGCGCCCACGAAGTACATCTACAACGGCGTTGACTTCTTCAACCCCACGTCCGGCCCGCTGTACCTGGTGCCGCGCACCGTCTTCCTGGGATGGAACCCGGTGGTGAAGCTCACCATCGACGACGCGCTGTTCCAGGCGTGGAAGCCCACGCTGGACGCCGACGGGGGCACGGGCGGGATCTACGTGAACGGGGTGCTGGTGGGTGTCGGAATTCCGTACACGCAGAGTGCGTCGCCCATCCAGGGTGCGGTAGAACTCACGTTCGGCGACCAGGGCAATCCGGAGAGCCGGAGCACGGTGCCCACCGTGCTGGGCTTCGTGCACGACGTCATCGATGGCTACGCGCCCTCCCGTGCGCAGGTCGCGGAGGCGGAGGAGCGTCACGAACGGGTAGCCACCACGTCGGGCGCCGAAGAGGTGGCCGGGGTCTGAAAAGCGCGGCACCAGGCGCGCCCAGGCGAGAGCGACGCGCGGGGCCTTCCGCCGGACGGAAGGCCCCGCGGCGCGTCACCAGGCCGCGGGCCGCACGCGATCGACCGGCGCTGGGCGGCGGCTGGCCGGCTCCGCCTGGTGCGCCTGCACCCCGCCGCTTCGCCGGGTGACCGCTGGCCGCGTATCGCACCCCGCATCCGACCGCCGGCTGCACGCGCGCCGCCGCTCCCTGCGCCGTCCTTGCCCCCGCCGCACCTCGCCATTAGCCTCGCGGCTGTTCCACCCGCCCATCCTTCTTCGCGAGGCCGGAGCCATGCGTCACGCCATCCGCCTATCCATCGCCATCCTCCTCCTCGCCGCGCCGCTCCCTGCGCAGACCCCCGCGCGACCCACACCCGAGCAGCTCCGCGCGAACTTCGAAGCGCACAAGGGCGACTTCGACTACCTGCTGGGCGACTGGGAGTTCACCTCCGTGAGCCGCGAATACGGGCAGGGCGGGGGATTCTGGAGCGCGGTAAAGCTGGACGAGGGGCAGATTCTGGACGAGTACCGCGTGACGGGCGACAGCGCGGAGACGTACTACGTCACCAGCACCTTCCGGAACTACAACAGCTTCCTGGACCGCTGGGAGCTGGTGGGCGCCGATGCCGGCACCGGGCTGCAGGACATGGGCACCGGGCGGCGCGTGGGCACGGAGATGCACATCGAGCAGCGGTTCGGGGTGGCGGCGGGGGAGCCGTCGCTCTGGCGCATCCGCTACTACAACATCCAGCCGGACCGCTTTTCCTGGGCCGCCGACCGCTCCACCGACGGCGGCACCACGTGGGATCGGGACTACCTGACCATCGAAGCCCGCCGCATCGGCCCGCCGCGCACGCTCCCGGCGCTGGCGCCGGCGCGGATGCCCACCCTCCGAGGCTCATGAGCGTGCCCCACGATCCCGTCGCGGCTTTCATCGACGCCGCCTGCGTGCCGCTGGATGCGAGTCACGCCTCCGGCACGCTAGAGGAAGCGAACGCCATCCTCGCCGCGCATCCATCCGTCGCCACGAGCAGCATCCACACGGCGGCGATCCTGGGCGATGACGACGCCGTCCGCCGCTTCCTGGCGCAGTATCCGGCGAACGCGACGGCGAAGGGCGGCCCGCGAGAGTGGGACGCGCTCACCCACCTCTGCTTCTCGCGGTACCTGCGGCTGGATGCCGCGCGCTCGGACGGCTTTGTGCGCGCGGCGGCGGCGCTGCTGGATGGGGGCGCGGATCCGGACACCGGATGGTTCGAGGCGGCCCATCAACCCGGCCCCGTGCGGGAAAGCGCGCTGTACGGCGCGGCGGGAGTCGCGCACCACGAGGGCGTTACGCGGCTGCTGCTGCAGCGCGGCGCCGACCCCAACGACGACGAAGTGCCGTACCACGCGCCGGAAAGCCGCGATAACGGCGTGATGCGTGCGCTGCTGGAGAGCGGCCGGATGACGGCGGAGAGCCTGGGGATGATGCTGATCCGCAAGGTGGATTGGCACGATCCCGAGGGCCTGCGGCTACTGCTGGAGGCCGGGGCCGATCCCGCCGCGGCCACCCGCTGGGGCGTCAACGCGCTGCACCACGCCATCCGCCGCGACAACGCCACCGGGAACGTTCGGATGCTGCTGGACCACGGCGCCGATCCCACGCTCACCAGCCCGGCGGAGCACGGCGCCAGCGCGCTGCAGATGGCCGCACGCTACGGCCGCGGCGACCTGTTGGCGCTCTTCGAAGAGCGCGGCTTCGCGATGGACCTCCGCGGCGTCGACCGCCTGATCGCCGCCTGCGCCCGCGGGGACGAGGCAGCCGTGCACGCGATCGTCGAGGCGGAGCCGGAGTGCGTGCGACAGCTTCTCGGTTTCGGCGGATGGTTGCTCGCCCGCTTCGCGCTGACGGGGAACGCGGAGGGCGTCCGGCTTCTGCTGGAGCTCGGCGTCCCCGCCGATGCCGTCTTCGCGGAGGGCGACGGCTACTTCGACATCGCGCCGCGCAGCACGGCGCTGCACGTGGCCGCGTGGCGCGCGCATCCGGCGGTCGTGCGGCTCCTCATCGACCGCGGCGCGCCGGTGGATGCGCGGGACGGCCGTGGCCGCACGCCGCTGATGCTCGCCGTCCGCGCCACCGTGGACTCGTACTGGACCGCGAGGCGCTCGCCCGATTCCGTCCGCGCGCTGCTGGAGGCCGGCGCGTCGCCCGCTGGTGTGCGGTATCCCTCTGGCTACGCCGAGGTGGACACCCTCCTCGCGCCCCATACCCCGGGTTGAAACCCGGGGCTAGAACGGCCATAAGCCCCGTCTCCACTCGCTTGCGCTCGCGGAACGGGGCTTCAACCGCACCTTGTTTACGCTCCCGGCCTCCCCGACTCGCCTCGGACGCGCGGCTACGAGCGGGTGAAGCCCCGCCTGGCGAGCTTTGCGAGCCTTGGGCGGGGCTTATGGCATTTCTAGCCCCGGGCTTTAGCCCGGGGTGCCCGTGGGCGGGGCCGAGTGGTAGCCCTCCCTTGCGCGAAGCCCGCTCCCCGCCTGATTCTTCCCATCCATCCGGTCCCCATCCGCCGTCCCGCCCGCATCCCCTCTCATCGTGACCCACTCCGCAGCGCCGGACCCCGCGAATCCGCCGGCTCCATCCGCCGAAACTGCCGCGCCCCAGCTCGCCCGCCGCCTGGGCCTGTTCGACGCGACGATGATCGTGATGGGCGGCATCGTGGGGAGCGGCATCTTCGTTACGCCGTACGTGGTCGCGCGGCACGTGCACACGCCGGCGCTCATCGTGGGCGCGTGGCTGGCGGGCGGACTCATCGCGCTGGCGGGGGCGTTCGTGTACGCGGAGCTGGCCGCGCGGCGCCCGCACGTGGGCGGCCAGTACGCGTACCTGCGCGACGCCTACCACCCCGCCGTGGCGTTCGTCTACGGCTGGGCCCTGCTGCTCGTCATCCAGACGGGCGGGATGGCCGCCGTGGCCGTCACCTTCGCGCGCTACTTCCGCGAGGTCACGCACGTGCCGCTGGCGGAGCCCGCCGTGGCGGCGCTGGGCATCGCCCTGCTCGTGGCCGTCAACTGCATGGGCGTGCGCTCCGGCGGCACGGTGCAGACCGGGCTCATGCTGCTCAAGATCGTGGCGATCCTGGGATTGATCGCCGCCGGCCTGGTCTTCCTGGGGCCGGACGCGCGGCCGGCGGACGCGGCGCCGGCGGCGCGGACGGGCAGCCTGCTGCTGGCGTTCGGGGCGGCCATGACGCCCGTGATGTTCTCGTACGGCGGATGGCAGACGGCGAGTTTCGTGGCGGGCGAGATGCGGGACCCGCGGCGCGACCTGGCGCGGGGGCTGCTGATCGGCGTCGCGGGCGTGATCGCGCTGTACGTGGGCGTCACGCTGGCGTGCATCCACGCCCTGGGCGCGGACGGGCTGGCGGCCACGACCACGCCGGCGTCCGGCGTCATGCGCCTGGCGTTCGGCGAGCGGGGCGCCCGGCTCATCGCGGCGGGCATCGCCATCTCCACGCTCGGCTTCTTGAGCCAGGGGATGCTCACGGCGCCGCGCGTGTACTTCGCCATGGCGGCGGACGGGCTGTTCTTCCG
>DASTVC010000874.1:0-3261 GCA_035759295.1 Longimicrobium sp.
GCGTGCTTTCCAGGTTGATGACGGCCACCGTGCGCCCCGCGTGGCGCACCGGCACGCACAGCTCGGCCGCGGCGCCCGTGAGCGTGTCGACGAAGTTGGTGGCCCCGCGCACGTCGTCCAGCAGAATGGGCCTGCCGGTGAGCCCCACCTCGCCCACCACGCCGCTTCCCAGCGCGCGGCTGTATCCCACGTGGATGTCCGAGGGCATGTCGGTGGAGATCGCCTCGCAGACAAAGAGGTTGCGCTCCCAGTCCACCGAGCAGCACGCCACGTACTCCCAGCCGAACTTCTGGCGCAGGACGTCCGCCACCCGCTGGAACATGGGGCGCAGCTCAAGGTCGAGCGCGGCGATGCGCGCCACCTCGTTCAGCACCTCCAGCCGGCGGGTCTCGGACGACATCGGCATGGCTACGTTACCTCGCCGCCCGCGACGGCGATGGCCTGGCCGGTGACGGCGGCCGCGTCCGGCGAGCAGAGCCAGGCGACGGCGGAGGCCACCTCCTCCGGCCGGATCAGGCGGCCGATGGGCATCACGCGGGTGATGGCCTTCCGCGCCTCGTCCTCCGTCCGCCCTGCATCCACCAGGTTGCGGATGGCGGCGGCGGCCATGTCCGTGTCCGTGTAGCCCGGGCAGACGGCGTTCACGGTGATCCCCTTCTTCGCCGTCTCCATCGCCAGCGCGCGGGTCAGGCCGATCACGCCGTGCTTGGCGGCGCAGTACGCGGCCGTGTGGCTGTATCCCTTGAGCCCCGCCGTCGACGCGATGTTGATGATGCGCCCGGCGCCGACGCCCAGCATGGCCGGCAGCACCTGCTGCGTGCAGAGAAAGGTGCCGGTCAGGTTGACGGCGATCATCCGGTCCCACGTCTCGCGCGTCGTCTCCGTGAACGCGACGCCGGCGGACTGGCCCGCGTTGTTCACCAGGATGTGCGGATCGCCCGAGGTGTCGCGGATCTGGCGGAACGACCTGATCACCGACGCCTCGTCCGTGACGTCGCAGACGACGAACTTGGCCTCCACGCCGCGCGCGCCGCGCATCACGTCGGCGCGGCTGGCCAGTTCCACGCGGTCGCGGCCCAGCAGCACCAGGCGCGCACCCGCCTCCGCCAGCGCGTCCGCGATCGCCGCGCCGATGCCGCGCCCGCCGCCCGTGACGACGGCGAGCTGACCCTCCAGGTACCGCCTGTCTGTCGTCGTCGACATCATACCGGCTCCGGGGCAAGGAGCGCCGGCTCCGCTGAACTGTCATTTCGAAGGAGCGCCGCGCATGACTTTCCCGCTCGACAGACCCGGCGCGCGACTGAGAAATCTACTCTCCGCCGCCTCGTGGCCTGGGGCGACACCCTGTACTGGCCCTGACGAGCGGTTGAGCAGCCGGACGCATGGAGCGCCTGCCGCGTCCGGCTTCGCACGATCCGACAGCAGATTCCTCGGCCCTGCGTCCTGCAGCGCGAGAGGCGGGCGGCAGCGCGGCCGGGCCTCGGAATGACAGTCCGTGGAATCGGCATCAGATCGTGGACGTCCCCAGCATCTCCTGCTGGCGCTTGAGGCTGCGCTCCAGCTGGCTCTTGCCGCTGCCGTACTGGTTGGGCCAGGGCTGCTCCGTCCACCCCAGCTGCGCCGCCGCGTGCAGCGTCCAGTGCGGGTCGGCGAGATGGGGCCGGCCCAGCGCGCACAGGTCCGCGCGCCCCGCGGCGATAATGCCGTTCACCTGGTCCGCCTCGGTGATGTTGCCCACCGCGATGGTCGGCACGCCCGCCTCGTTGCGGATGCGGTCGCTGTACGGCGTCTGGAACATCCGCCCGTAGACCGGCTTCGCATCCGGCGTCGTCTGCCCCGTGGAGACGTGGATGATGTCGGCACCCGCCGCGCCGAACGCCCGCGCCGCCTCCACCGCCTCGTCCGCGCTGATGCCGTCCTCCACCCAGTCCGTGGCGCTGATGCGAACAGACATCGGCCGGTCCTCCGGCCACGCCGCGCGCATCGCCCGGAACACCTCCAGCGGAAAGCGCAGCCGGTTCTCCAGCGCGCCGCCGTACTCATCCGTCCGCCGATTCGAGACCGGCGTGATGAACGACGACAGCAGGTAGCCGTGCGCGCAGTGCAGCTCCAGCATGTCGAACCCCGCGTCCACCGCCATCCGCACCGCGCGCACGTGCTGGTCGATGACGGCGTCCATGTCGGCGCGGTCCATCTCGCGCGGCACCTGGTTGCGCGGGCCGTAGGGGAGGGCGGAGGGGCCGATGACCTCCCATCCGCCCTCCTCCAGCGGCTCGTCCATCCCTTCCCACATCAGCCGCGTGGCGCCCTTTCGCCCGCTGTGCCCCAGCTGCAGGCAGATCTTCGACCGGCTGCGCGTGTGGACGAAATCCGTAATCCGCCGCCACGCATCCACGTGCTCCGGCGCGTACATCCCCGTGCAGCCCAGGGTGATGCGCGCCTCGGGGCTTACGCACGTCATCTCCGTCATCAGCAGCCCCGCCCCGCCCAGCGCGCGCGAGCCCAGGTGGACGAGGTGGAAGTCGTTCGGCACGCCGTCTTCCGCGGAATACATGTCCATCGGCGAGACGACAACGCGGTTCTCCAGCCGCAGCCCGCGCAGGCGGAAGGGGGTGAACATGGGTGGCGGCGGCGCGTCCGGCTCCTGCCCGCTGGCGCGCGAGGCGAACCAGCGCTCCACGCCGCTCAGGTAGGCGTGGTCGCGCAGGCGCAGGTTCTCGTGGCTCACCCGCTGGCTGCGCGTGAGCAGCGAGTAGGCGAACTGCGGCGGATCGAGGTTGATGTAGCGGCGGACGTTCTCGAACCACTCCATGCTGTTGCGCGCCGCGTTCTGCAGCCGCAGCGCGTCCGTGCGCCGCTCCTCCTGGTACTCCCGCAGCGCCGCGGGCAGATCCTTCTGCCGATGGAGGATGCGGGCGAGCGCGATGGCGTCTTCCATCGCCAGCTTTGTCCCGCTGCCGATGCTGAAGTGCGCCGTGTGCGCCGCGTCGCCGATCAGCACCACCGGCGCGGCGTCTCCATCGGCATGATACCACTGCTCGTTGGATACGCGGGTAAAGCGGATCCACGGCGAGCGCAGGTGGGGCGCGTTGGATTCCAGCGGATTCCCATCCAGCCACGGCGCGAACATCCGCTCGCACGCCGCCACCGTCTGCGCCTCGTCCATCGCGTCGAAGCCCGCGTTCTTCCACGAACGCTCGTCGCACTCCACGATGAAGGCGCTGTGGTCGTCGGAGTAGCGGTAGGCGTGGGCCTGAAAGA
>DASTVC010000875.1:0-4871 GCA_035759295.1 Longimicrobium sp.
CGCAGGTAGCTGGGGCGGAAGTCGTGCCCCCACTCGCTCACGCAGTGCGCCTCGTCCACCGCCAGCAGGCTGACGGGGATGTTGGCCAGCCGCCGCCGGAACCCCTCGGCGTCGAAGCGCTCGGGGGCCACGTACAGGAGCTTGATCTCGCCCCGCTGCGCCGCGTCCAGCCGCGCCGCCATCTCGCCCGCGGGAAGGGTGGAGTTGATGAACGACGCGGGGACCCCCGCGGCGTCCAGCGCGTCCACCTGGTCCTTCATCAGCGAAATGAGGGGAGAGACCACCAGCGTCACGCCGGGAAGGAGCGTTCCCGGCACCTGGTAGCACAGGCTCTTCCCCCCGCCCGTGGGCATGATGGTGAGCGAGTCGCCGCCGGAGAGCACGTTGCGGATCGCCTGGTCCTGCCCGGGACGAAAGTCGGGGTACCCCCAGTACCGGCGCAGCGACTCGCGCGCCCGGTCCAGCGGGTCGGCGCCGGGGGCCAGCTCGGGAACGGGAATGGCTGCGGATACCACGCTCATGCGGAAACGCGTCGTGCGGTCATTCAGGGCTCCGGAGAGTGCACAAAGGGAACAATATGGACGAGTGGGGCCGACTTATCCAGCCCCCCTGGATCGCCGCCGGAAAAATCGACGAGATCGCGGAGGCGCGCGCTCCACCGCCCGCGGACCGGCGGCGGATTGGCGCCACCGGCCCGCACGGCCGCTCCGGCGCGGAGTCCGTCCTCCGGATCGGAAAAGTTAACCCGTTCGGACCGGTTGCTCCAAGTGCTTGACACGCAGCAAGATGGCGCGGCCGCCGCGCGCGGCGGCTTTCCGAATTTCGCGGAGCGGGCCCTCCGTTCACGGCAGCTGCTACGCGCGAGTTGCGCGAACAAGGTTTGGACATTAGCATTCACTCCGCATGTGGGATCCGTCAGCGCCACGATGGATCTGCCCTCCGCACGCTTTTCGCCCGGCGACCGTGGAGCTTCCTCCACGGCACGCCGGGCCGGCGCCGCACCCGCCGGACCAGCTCCGGCGCCACTCCCTTTCGCAACGAGACCCCTGCAATGGCCGACAAGGGCACCACCCGTACTTCCCCGCGTTCCGGCGCCGCGCGCCTTCCGTGGATCGCGCCGAGCGTGGAGGACCTGCCGCGGCTGACGGAGCTCACGCTGGTCACCGCCCCCATCGAGGGCAACTGCGGCGTCGGCGGCGGCACCTGCTTCTAGTCCAGCGCGCGGGCCCCGGGGAGGCGTCGTCATGATCTACGTGGGCTTTGCCCTTACGGAGCACTGCAACCTGCGGTGCCCCCACTGCATCCGTGACGACGTCACCACCGTCCGCAACCTGCCGCCGGAGCTGGTGTTCCGCACCGTCGACGACGCGCTGGGCATCTTTGGCGCGGGGAACGTGACCGCCTCGCTTACCGGGGGCGAGCCCACGCTGCACCCGCAGTGGGACCAGGTGACCGCGGGGCTTCACGCCCGCGGTGTTCCCTACCGGTTCGTCACCAACGGCTGGCACATGCGCCGCATGATGCCGTCGCTGGACCGCCATCCGCCCGAGGCGGTGCGGGTGAGCCTGTCGGGCGCCACCGAGGACGTGCACGACGAAGAGCGCGGCCGGGGAAGCTTCAAGCGGGTGCTGCAGGCGGTCGCCCTGCTCACCAGCCGACGCATCCCCGCCGCGCTTTCCATCGTCATCGACCGGCGCGACCGCCACCAGGTGCGCCGCGCGGCCGACCTGGCCGAGGCGCTGGGGTGCACGCGGCTGCACGTCATCCTTCCCCAGCCCGTTCCGGGGAGCGCCGTCCGCGACAGCGACCTGCCGCTCTCGGAGTGGCCGGCCGTGCGCGACGAGGTGTTCGCCCTCAAGGCCGAGCCCGGCCGCCGCACCTTCATCCAGCTGGACTACGGCTACCCGTTCGACGGCGACGAGCACCCGTGCGAGACGTTCAGCGGGCAGCGCGTGTACGTGGACGCCCGCGGCCGCCTGTCGCTCTGCTGCCAGCTCTCCGAGTACGGCGAGAACGAGCGCGACGTGGTGGCCGACCTGAACCAGGTGCGCTTCGCCGACGTGTGGCCGCAGTACCAGCAGGGGCTGCGCGCCCTGGCCCAGCAGAGCGCGCCGCGCGACCCGTCGGACCCGTTCGACGCGTTTCCCTGCATGCGGTGCGCGCGCTCGCTGGACAAGACGGGGTGGCTGCGCGACTACCCCGGCACCCCCTGGCACGGCATCGCCGCCGACCAGCCCGCCCCGGTGCGGCTGGTGACCCTCGGCTACCCGGCGCGCGACCGCGCGCTGGCCGCCGCCGGCGGCTGACGCCCCGATCCGGAACCGACGCGAGAGCCCCGGGACAGCTCCCTGTCCCGGGGCTCTCGTCCGTCCATGGCCACCGGATCGGCGGAGGAAGCGGAGACGAGCCGGTTCTGCCGCGAACCCTCTTCCGCTCCGCATGATCGGGTTCGGTTTTTGCGGGCAGCCGATTTCCGGCCCCGGCCGCGTAGGTCACCTGACCCATGCCCGCCCGCGCCGCTTCCCCTATCTTGATGGCGCGGGCCGGAAACGGCCGGCGTGCCCAGGGGTGGAGCGGCTGCGCAAAAGCGTCGAAATCAGGTACCTGCGGGGGGCAGGTGGAGCGACGTGTCCGCGACTGCTGCAAGCCCATGTAGCAGAAGCGTTTTGCTCCGCCGAGAGGGGAGTATTAAGGCCGGAAACGAGTGTAGCACAAGGACGGAAAAAGTCTTGACAACTACACGCGTGTACGCAACATTCCTTACCCTGTTACCGCTGCAGTCGCAGCGGGAACACCTGTCCGCCACTGGGGCGGCAGGCGAACCTCACCCGGAGGCTTGAGGCACATGGCTGATCTTGCTCACTTTGACATGAAGCAGTCCCGCGAGCATTCGGACATGTCCGCACCGCGCAGGCCGTTCGAGGCTCCCGCGGTGGAGCACCTGGGCAAGCTGGAAACAAGCACGCTGCTTTCCGGCGGCGGCGAGCCCTGACGCGATCACCGTACGGCGCCGCCCGCACCCCGCGGACGGCGCCGTACGACGGTCGGTAACCCCGGCGCTCCCCCCGCGCCGTCAACCCGCATCGCCACGAGCTCCGCTCGGGCGATCATTCTCCCTGTCTTCCCACTCCTCGCACGGTCAACGGTCAACGTGTGCTACCTCCGTGCCTTCACCGCCGTCGCGCTGCTGGCGACCCTGGCCGCCTGCGCGGACCAGCCCACCGAGCCGTCCACGACTCCCGAGCCCCCCCCGGCGCCCAAGCCGGTGGCCCTGCTCGACGTGACGCTTACCGGGTTCAACGGATCCGACGCCTCGCTCATGAGCAGCAAGGCGGTCGTCGTCGACGGGCCCAACCTGGCCATGAACGCGGTGAACACCGGCATCGCCATCGAGCAGGTCTCGGCCAGCTCGTTCACCGAGGGTTCGCGCGGCCAGGGCGGGCAGCGGTACGTGTCGTTCACCTACCGCGTCCGGAACACCACGGGCGCCCCCCTGGTGAACGTCACCATGCTCCCCGTGTCGACGGCCACGACCGTGTCGGGAACGCCGTTTACGCAGGTGCTGCTGTTCAACGGCACCAACGCGGCGGCGTCGGTGGCGCAGAGCATCATCCCCACCGGCTCCGTGTACATGGGCCCCGACACGCGCCTGCGCAGCAAGCAGCCCGACGTGCTGCAGGTGTTCACCGAGGCGGAGGTGGCGGCCATCACGCCGGCCGCCGAGGTGACGGGAAT
This sequence comes from Longimicrobium sp., assembly GCA_035759295.1. Classification (GTDB taxonomy): domain Bacteria; phylum Gemmatimonadota; class Gemmatimonadetes; order Longimicrobiales; family Longimicrobiaceae; genus Longimicrobium. Next base: position 3,736 of record DASTVC010000875.1, read on the forward strand.
GTTCCCGTACGGGTTCGTGACCGGCAACCCCAACACGCCCAACAGCCGCACCCTGCCCAACGCCGCCAACGCCAACGACTACGGCGGCCTGGTGACGTTCGCGTTCCGCTACCCCCTGCAGGCCACGGCCGCGGCCGACCCGTTCACCGTGCGCTTCTACCTGCAGGTGGTGCAGGACACGGAGACGCGGATGACGGAGAGCATCGAGGAGCGCGAGGACACGTCGGGGGTGCGCCGCGCCTTCGAGCGAGCCACCGCGCTGGGCGCCACCACCGTTACGGTGCTGGCCGGCAGCGAGGCGCTCGACCCCTTCGAGACCGACTACCCCGGCCAGCGGACCATCTGCACCTTCCGCACGGCGGGGACGGCCGCCTCGCCCATCACGCTGAACAACGCGGCGGGCGCCTACACCGAGCTCCCCATCTACCGCAGCGGCGAGACGCTGAGCGCCTGCGGCGCCTACTACGTGGCCGGGACAGCCACGCCGGCCAACTTCGGGATGGCGTACCCGATCACGGTGCGGGCCATGGACCGCTACGGCAACATCAAGACGTCGCAGGTGGACTCGGTGACGCTCACCTCCAGCGACGGCACGGCGGCGATGCCCGTGCCCAACACCGCGCTGGTGAGCGGCAGCCGGAACATGAACGTCACCTACACGGTCTACGGCAACCACACCCTCACGGCCACGGGGCGGCGCCTGAAGGAAACGTACCCGTTGTTCGTGAACGGGATGACGCGCACCTGGGGCGGAGCCACCAGCACCCTGTGGCTCACCAGCACCAACTGGACGAACGGGATGTATCCGGGGAGCCAGGACTCGGTGATCGTACCGGGCGACAAGCCCAACTACCCGGTGCTGGTGGCGAACACGGCCGTGCCGGGGATCACCATGGTCGACGGCGCCTCGACCCAGCCGTTCATCAACCTGTCCTCGTTCGACTTCACCGTCAGCGGCAACCTGGCGATGGGGAACAACGGAACGTTCACGGGGACGGGGCGGGTGATCCTTACGGGAATCGGCGGCACCTTCGGCGGCGGGCTGTCGAACGTGGACATGCGCAACCTGCGCATTACCGGCACCTACTCGGCCACCAGCAACGCCAACGTCACCGGCGGCAGGATCGTGGTGCAGG
>DASTVC010000876.1:0-7578 GCA_035759295.1 Longimicrobium sp.
GGCCCCGGCCAGGCCCACGCCCGCGCCGGACGTGCCGGTCAACCAGCCGCGCGAAGGGCAGCCGGGCGAGCCGTCCACCATCGTCATCACCCAGCCGGACCCGGCCCCCGCGGACCGCGCGGTGCCGCCCGTGCCGGTGAACCAGGCGCGCGAGGGGCAGGCCGGCGAGCCGGCGACCATCATCATCACCACGCCGGCGGACGTGGCCCCCGCGAGCGGCACCAACCTGTCGGACGTGGACGCCCCGCTGCCGACGACGCCTCCGCCGGGCGCGCCGGTGCCGAACGCCTCGCAGCTCACGCCCAACCCGGCGGAGAACACCGAGGCGGCCGACACGCGCGGCGAGACCTCCATCGACCGGAAGAACCGCCGTGTGCGGCGGGACCGCGCCAACGAGCCCACCGCGACGGAGCGGGCCCGGCGCAACGACGCACGAAATCCGTAGAAAGCAGTGCGTGAGTGCGTAAGTGCGTGAGTGCGGAAGTATCCGCCTCACGCATTTCCACTTCCGCACTTACGCACTCACGCACTTACGCACTTTCTGTCTATGTCCGTCCAGCCCCGTCCCGGCGACCCGCAGATCACCCCCGAGCTCGTGGCCGACCACGGGATCAGCGAGCACGAATATTCGCTCATCCTGGGGATCCTGGGCCGCGTGCCCACCTACACCGAGCTGGGCGTGTTCAGCGCCATGTGGAGCGAGCACTGCGGCTACAAGAACAGCAAGCCGCTGCTGCGAAAGCTCCCCACCACGGCGCCGTGGGTGCTGCAGGGGCCCGGTGAGAACGCCGGCGTGATCGACGTGGGCGACGGGCTGGCCGTCGCCTTCAAGATCGAGTCGCACAACCACCCCTCCGCCGTGGAGCCGTACCAGGGCGCCGCGACCGGCGTGGGCGGCATCCTCCGCGACGTGTTCACCATGGGCGCGCGTCCCATCGCCTGCCTCAACTCCCTGCGCTTCGGCGAGATCGACGGCGACGACGGGGAGCGGGTGCGCTACCTGTTCGCCGGCGTGGTAAAGGGGATCGGCGACTACGGCAACTGCGTGGGCATCCCCACCGTGGCGGGAGAGGTGTACTTCGACGCCGCGTACGAGGGGAACCCGCTGGTCAACGCCATGGCCATCGGGCTGATGAAGAAGGAAGAGCTCATCCGCGGCGTGGCGTCCGGCGTGGGCAATCCCATCATGGCCGTAGGATCGAAGACCGGCCGCGACGGCATCCACGGCGCCACCTTCGCCAGCGCCGAGCTCAGCGAAGAGAGCGAGGCCAAGCGGCCCATGGTGCAGGTGGGCGATCCGTTCACCGAGAAGCTGCTCCTCGAGGCGTCGCTGGAGCTCATCCGCAGCGGCCACATCGTCGGCATCCAGGACATGGGCGCGGCGGGGCTGGTCTCGTCATCCACCGAGATGGCGGCGCGCGGCGGGACAGGGGTGGATATCGAGATCACCCTGGTCCCCGTGCGCGAGAAGGGGATGACGCCGTACGAGATCCTGCTCAGCGAGACGCAGGAGCGGATGCTGGTCGTGGCCAAGGAGGGGCGCGAGGAGGACGTGCGCGCCATCCTGGGCCGCTGGGACCTGGACGCGGAGACCATCGGCCACGTGACGGACACGGGCCGCTACGTGGTGCGCGAAAACGGAACGGTCGTGGTGGACCTGCCCGGCGAGCCGCTGGTGGAGGCCTGCCCCACCTACACCCGCCAGGGCGTGGAATCGCCGGAGATCGCGGCGCTGCGGGCGGAGGACCTGTCGACGCTGCAGCCGAAGGCGGAGGAGGCGGATCCGACGTGGACGCTGCTGAAGCTGCTCGACTCGCCCACCATCGCCTCCAAGCGCTGGGTCTATGAGCAGTACGACAGCACCGTGCGCACGAACACCGTGGTAGGCCCCGGCAGCGACGCGGCGGTCATCCGGCTGCGGGGGACGCGCAAGGCCATCGCGGCCACGGTGGACTGCAACGCGCGCTACGTCTACCTGAACCCCTACCGCGGCGGCCAGATCGCCGTGGCCGAGGCGGCGCGCAACCTGGCGTGCAGCGGTGCCCTGCCCCGCGCGGTGACGGACAACCTGAACTTCGGCAACCCGCTCAAGCCGGAGGTCTACCACCAGCTGGCGGAGAGCCTGCGCGGCATCGGCGAGGCGTGCGCGGCGCTGGAAACGCCGGTCACGGGCGGCAACGTGAGCCTCTACAACGAGAACCCGCGCGGCGCCATCTATCCCACCCCCACGATCGGCATGGTGGGCGTGATCGACGACGTGGCGCACGTCACCACCAGCGCCTTCCGCGAATCCGGCGACGCGATCCTCCTCCTGGGCACCAACACGGACGAGATCGGCGGCAGCGAGTACCTCAAGGTGATCCACGGCCGCGTGGCCGGCGACGCCCCCGCCATCAGCCTGGACGGCGAGGTGCGGCTGCAGACGGCGCTTCTGTCGATGATCCACGCCGGCTGGGTCCAGTCCGCGCACGACACCGCGGAGGGCGGCCTGGCCGTCGCGCTGGCCGAGAGCGCCATCGCCGACCCCGCCGCGCCGCTGGGGATCGAGGTGGAGCTGGATGATGCGCTCGCGCCGCACGCCCTGCTCTTCGGCGAGGCGCAGGGGCGCGTGGTGGTGAGCTGCGCGGACGGAGACGTGGACGACGTGCTGGCCAAGGCGGCGGAGCACGGCGTCCCCGCGCGGCGCATCGGCACCGTCGGCGCGCCGTTCGCCACCTTCGTCATCCGCACTCCCGGCGCCTCCATCGAAGCGCCCGCCTCGGAGCTGGCGCACGTCTACGAGAACGCCATCCCCCGGCGGATGGAAGGGAGCGTGGCGGATGTGGAGACGTCCCTGGAATCCACCGTGCAGCACGGGCAGGAGTAGGTGAACGGGTGAACGGCTGACGGGGTGAAACGGGGCGGGCATCAGCGCATCCCCGGCGAAGGTATCCGCAGGGTCAGTCTCGGCGGTTGACACCGCGGCTGGAAGGTCACGAAGTCCGCCTGCGCGGACTCGGCGCCCGGCGGGGTGCGGCGTCCGGGACACCGGCGCGACCGCAACACGGCACGACGGAAGAAGCCCCGTTCGGCGACGCGCAAGCGGCAACCGGACGGGGCTTCGAACATCCGCGATACGGCTGCCGATCCGTCGTCCAACCTCTGAAAGGCACATCGACCCGCGCACCGATCTGTCATTCCGAAGGAGGCGCCGCACGGAACAACCCTCCACGCAATCCCCTGGCGCCGACTGAGGAATCGACTCTCTGCTGCTCGTGGCCCGCCGACATCAGTGAGATCCTGCCCTACCATCCCCGGGACGGGACGCAGTTGCGGGTGACAAAGTTTGTCCATAGTTTGATCCGCGAGCGCTCCAGTGAAATCAGCCGACGCGGATGCTACCGAAACTGATACGGGCACGTGGCGCGAAAAGCTTGACCCGGACGCTCCGCGCGTGCATCATGCGCAGCATCCAGAACGTGGGGTGATCCCCGTCCACTCCACCCTCGTCGTTCCCGGCCGTCCTCCCCCCTCCGGCGGCGGAGGGGCCGCATCTCTTCCCCCCGCCCCCAGGTGACGATCGGCTGAATTTGCACCCTCCCCGGCGGCCAGGCCGCCCACCCGGAGCACGCGCTCCGCTCTCGTGGTTCCAACGCTGGCGACACACCGCAGTCCGCTCCTTCCGACAAACGCACCCCGGTCGCGAGGCCGGTCCGCAAAGCCAGGGATCTCCCGGCCCCCCGCCGCTGGAGACCGCCCGGTTGCCGAAGAAGGTTCCTTCTCCTTCCCGGGAGAGAACTTCCTTCACAGGTCGAGGAATGATGAACCACACCACCCTCCGTCTGCTCATCGTGGCCGCCGCGGCAGCCGCCGGCATGGCCGCGTGCGACGACATCGGCACCCCCGACACACCGCTGGCTCCGACCAACGCACCGTCGCTTGCGGTGGCGGGGGTGTCGGACATCGACGGCAACTACCTGGTGCTGTTCAAGGGCAACAGCGTTCCCTCCGGATTCGAGAGCCGCGTGGCCGCGCTGGGCGGTTCGGTGATGTTTGCGCACGCCGGGGCCGGCGTGGGCGCGGTGCGCGGGCTTACGCCCCAGGCCGCGGCCCAGCTGGGCGCTTCCAGCGGCGTGGCCGCGGTGGAGTTGGACGACATGACGGTGCTTTCGCCCATGATGGGCGAGGTGGAAGAGGCCGGCGTGGGGGTGGAGAGCCCCTCCGCCCCCGCCACGGCGTTCTTCTACCCCCGCCAGTGGCACCTGCGCGCCATCCAGGCCGACGTGGCCTGGGCCGCCGGCCGCCGCGGCTCGCCCGCCATCAAGGTCGCCATCATCGACACCGGGCTGGGCTACACCCACCCCGACCTGGCCGGACACGTTGACCTGGCCAACTCCAAGTCGTTCGTGCCCTCCGACGACGCGCTCCTGGCCAGCCTGCCGGGCGCCCCGTTCGTCGGCGCGCACCCCGTCGCCGACCTGCACTACCACGGCACCCACGTGGGCGCCACGGTGAGCAGCAACGCCGTCGCGGCGGCGGGCGTGACCTCGCGCGTCACCCTCGTCGGCGTCAAGGTGTGCACCGTGAACGGCAGCTGCCCCACCAGCGGCGTGCTGGCCGGCGTGCTGTACGCGGCCGACCTGGGCGTGCACGTGGCCAACCTCAGCCTGGGCGGCCGGTTCCTGCGCCGCGACGCCAGCGCCGAGGGCGGCAACGGGCCGTCGTTCCTGGCCATCATCAACAACACGTTCAACTACGCCCACCGCAAGGGCACCACGGTGGTGGTCTCGGCGGGCAACGACGGGATCGATATGGACCACGACGGCAACGGCTACAAGGCGTACTGCAGCGCCGCGACCGTGATCTGCGTGAGCGCCACCGGCCCCACGTCGTCGGGCGGCGTCAACGGTCCGTTCTTCAACGTCGACGCGCTGGCGGGCTACAGCAACTACGGCAGCTCGGCCGTGAGCGTGGCGGCGCCGGGCGGCAACCAGCGCTCGGTGTGGGCGGCGTGCTCCACCTTCAGCCTGCAGATCCCGGTGTGCCGCACGGGCACGTTCGTGGTGGGCCTGAACGGCACCAGCATGGCCACCCCGCACGCCACGGGCGTGGCGGCGCTCATCGCCGAGGACGTGGGCCGCAGCCCGGCCCAGATCCGCGCGCGCCTGCAGCAGACCGCCGACGACCTGGGCCCCGAGGGCACGGACCCGGCGTACGGCAAGGGCCGCATCAACGCGGCGCGCGCCGCCGGCGTGATCTGACCGCCGCGTAGCCGCAAGGCTCGATGGAAGGGGCGGGGCGCCGATCCGGCGCCCCGCCCTTCTTCGTTCCGGGTCGGATCGAGGGCATGGTTCACGTGATCGCGCATCATGACGGAATCCGGAAATGGAGAACCGATAAAGCGGACAGTGTCATTCTGAGGGAGGCGCGCCCCCAGTCCTCTCCGGTTGCACCCTCGCCTGTGCGCCGACCGAAGAATCTCTACGATGGGCGCACGATCCTGTCGGCTACGTCTGCCTCGGCGCGAGAGGCCCTGCGCGTTTCCGATGAAGATTCTTCGGTCGGCGCAATGGCTTCGGACGAGGGGGACGATCTCGCGCGGCGCCTTCCTCAGAATGACAGCGATCTTCTTTTTTGCGATTCGGGATAACTCTGCGTGAGGCCATTCATTTTTGCGGATTCCGCGAAAGGGATGAAAAGCGAGCCGGCCCCGGCGTGCGTGCCGGGGCCGGCCCCTTTGTCGTCATCCACCGTCCCGCGGTTTAGAACGGCAGGCCCATGCCGAAGGTGGCGCGCCAGCCGTCTTCGCCGCGGGCGGCGAGCACCGTCGCGGTCAGCGCGTCGTCAGCCGCGAAGTACACGCCGCCGCCGTACGCCGTGTGCCATCCCCCCGGCGAGTCGCCGTCCACGAACACACGCCCGGCGTCCGCCAGCAACACCGTGCCCACGTCCCCGCTGACCACGCGCAGGTCGGCGCGCCCCAGCCCCGTCCGCAGCTCCGCGCTGCTCCACACCGACGCGTCGCCGGCAAAGCGGCCGCGCGGGTCGCCGCGCAGGCTGCCGGCGCCGCCCAGGAACGCGGCTTCCTGCACCGGAAAGTCGCCCCACACGCGCTCACCGCCCGCGCGCATCGCCAGCGTCGCCGCGCGGGCGACGGGGAGGTACGCCGCGCCCTCGCCGCGGGTGCGGGCGAAGGTGCCGTCCACCTCGCCGCTCAGCCCCTGGTGCCCCTCGGCGGAGAGCATCACCCACCCGCCGCGCGTGGGAAAGTCCGGCGCGTCGCGGCGATCCCACGACACCGTGGTGCGGATGCCGCCCGTGGCGTACGCGTCGTCGCCCAGCGGCGCGGCGAGGGCGAACGGCGTCCCCGCGTCCGCCGAGGCGTCGCGCCAGCGCAGCACCGGGCCCACGCCGACGCGCAGGCCGGCGACCGGGCGGCTCACTTCCGCCTCCACGGAGACCACGTCCTGTGCGACACGGTAGTCGTCGCCCGGGCCGGAGCCGTCCGTATCGTTCCCGTAGCCGTGAAAGCGGAAGCGGTCGATCTGCGAGGCGCGGGCGTGCACCGTCAGCATCGTCCCGTTCGATCCGTGCGCGGTGCGGCGCCAGTCCAGCGCGGCGCCCGTCTCCAGCGGCGCCACCTCCAGCCGCACGCGGTCGCGGCGGGCGAACGGCGCGCGGCCGGGCCCGGAGCGCGTCCAGGTGACCGAGGCGCCCACCATCGGCCCCAGGTCGCCCGAGTAGTCCGCCCAGGGCCCAAGGGAGCGGGCGGTCTCGCGGCCGTTCTCGGCGGACGCGCTGTCCGCGGCCGGCGTGCCGGCCGGCGCGGAGCGGGTGGCGGCGGCGGGCTGGACATGTACGGCGAGCTGCGCGGGAAGCGCGGCCGGGGCAAGCGCGGCGAGCATTCCCAGCTGAACGATGACCGTGCGTTTCATGGTGTGCATCCTGGGATCCGAAGGGGGCCGGAACGGTGCCGGGTGGGCACCGGGAGCTTTCGCGTCCCATGATGCGCCGGGAGCCGGCGAAACGCGCGGGTCGATTGATCCGGGTCAGGTGACCCGGGTCGATCTTCCCATGTGGCGCGGGGAGACGAACGGTATCCTGTCGCTCACCGGGGCACCGTGCCCCCCTGACCGATCGATGCCCGGCGACGGGCTGAACCCCTAAAGGACGGATCCCGATGCGCAACACCTACCTCACGACGCTCGCGGCGGCGCTGGTGCTTGGCCAGGCGGCCTGCACGCTCGACAAGGCCGACAAGGAGAGCCGCGGCCCCCGCGAGGCGTACGCGCAGGCGCCGGCCGCCGCGCCCAACCTGGTGACGGTGACGGCCACCGAGTACGCCTTCTCCGCGCCGGCCACCATCCCCGCCGGCCTTACCACGGTGCGGGTGGTGAGCCAGGGCACGGAGTTCCACCACGTGCAGCTGGTGCGGCTGGACCCGGGGCACACGGTGGAGGAGCTGATGGAGCACGCCGCCACCCGCCAGCATGAGCCGATGCCCGCGTGGGCGCACTTCGTGGGCGGCCCCAACGCTCCCGCGCCCGGCGGCGGCCAGTCCGAGGCCACGCTGGAGCTGCCGGCCGGCACCTACGCGCT
>DASTVC010000877.1:0-5898 GCA_035759295.1 Longimicrobium sp.
GCGTTCAGCACCACGCGCGCCCGCACTTCCATCGCCTGTGCGCCCTCCACCAGGCAGTCGCGCACCCGCGCCCCCGCGACGCCGCGCCCGTCGTTCCGGAACCCCACCACCTCCGCGTACGGCACCACCGCCGCGCCCGCCTCGTGCGCGCCGCGGGCGTTGGCGAGCGTAAGGCGCGCGTCATCCACCGAGGCGTCGTAGTAGACGGCCGCGCCCACGAGGCCCTCCGCGCGCAGGTGCGGCTCTTCGGCGCGCGCGGCGTCGCGGGCGAGCATGCGGTGGCGCGCGATGTTGCGGAAGAGGGAGAGCCCGTCGTACAGCCACATCCCCGCCTGCAGCTTGCGGAAGCCGACGGGGCCCTTGCGAAAGACGGGGAACAGGAAGGGAAGGGGGTGCACCAGGTGCGAGGCCAGATCCAGCAGACGGCGCCGCTCGGCGCTGGCCTCGAAGACGAGCTTGAGGTTCCCCGTCTCCAGGTAGCGCAGCCCGCCGTGGATGAGCCGCGACGAACGGCTGCTGGTGCCGCGGGCCAGGTCGCCGGAGTCCACCAGCGCCACCCGCAGACCGCGCCCCGCCGCGTCACGCGCGGCCGCCGCGCCGGTGATGCCGCCGCCGATGACGAGCAGGTCCCACGTCTCCCCGCCCAGCGCGCGCAGGTGCTCGTGGCGCGCCGCCGCGGAGAACGCGGGAAGGTCGTTCATCGATGGAGGATTTCGGAGTACGTCAGGCTGCGGCCGCGCCGCCGGGGTGCTGGACGTTCTTGAAGCCCAGCGCCGTGAGCAGCGAGGCGAACGACACGTCGCTGTGGCTCAGGACGAAGACGCCCTCGAAGGTGGTGGCCAGGAAGGTGAAGTCCGTCTCGATCACCAGCCCGTGCGCCGTGGGGTCCTCCAGCTCATCGCGCGGGCCCACGTGCATCTCGGGCGTGCCGATCATCACGCCCTTGTGCAGAAAGGTGCCCAGCACGCCCACGTACGCCGCGCAGACGATGTTCCCCATCTCCATCAGCGCGGAACGCTCGAAGGCGCCCACCTCCTGGTGCTGGGCCGGGTCGCGGCGCAGCATGAGCGCCACCATCCGCAGCGCCGTCTCCGTGGCCAGGATGAGCGAGGCGCGCTCGCCCCCCTCTTCGCTCACGCCGGTGATGGGCACGGTGATCAGCACCAGGTCGCCCGTGCCGGGCAGCGCCGGCGGCGCGTCGGGATCGGCCCACTGAATGCGCGGCACCGAGATCATCACGGTCAGCCCCGTGAGGGCCGACAGGTTGGTGGCCGCGTGGCCGGCGCCGATGTTCACCACCTCGCGGATGGCATCCATCTGCTCGGGGGTGACGGGGCTCTGCGTCATGGGGTAGTGCGGGTGTATGGGCTGCGCAGCGTAGGCTGCGGCTGGTTCTCGGACGGATTCGGGAACTGCAAGGACCTCAACTGCATGTTTCGGGCGTGTCCCTCCGCTGCGCTCCGGGCCGGGCTGCGCGCGCCGTAGGCAACGATACAACTGTTGCCAACGGCGCCGAGCCCCCGGCGCTCACAAACCTCGAAGCGTTCCCCGGATTTCGTGCATGCGCGCCGTGTTCTCGGCCCTGCGGGCGCGCATCCCTCGCGCGGCAAGCCGCGGATGCCATTCGGTCTACGTCGAAGCGGCACGATCCCGGCGGAAACTCAACCTCCCCCAGCGGTTTTTGGGGGAGGTGGGCGAGTGGTGCGAGCCCGGAGGGGGCGCCCCGCGGGTCGCGCCGAACCCGTCGACGCCCGCACTCACGCACTTCCGCACTCACGCACTTTTTTCCTACAGCCGCGGCGTGGTGACCCCGGTCTGGCCCTGGTACTTGCCCTTGCGGTCGGCGTAGCTCACCTCGGGGCCCTCGGGGTCGCCCTCGAAGAACAGCACCTGCGCGATCCCCTCGTTGGCGTAGATCTTCGCGGGGAGCGGCGTGGTGTTGCTGATCTCCAGCGTTACGTACCCCTCCCACTCCGGCTCGAAGGGGGTGACGTTGGTGATGATGCCGCAGCGCGCGTACGTGCTCTTGCCCACGCACAGGGTGATCACGTTGCGCGGGATGCGGAAGTATTCGACGGAGCGCGCCAGGGCGAAGCTGTTGGGCGGCACGATGCAGACGTCGCCTTCGAAGGGGACGAAGCTCTTGTCGCTGAACGCCTTGGGGTCGACGATGGCGTTGTTGACGTTGGTGAAGATCTTGAACTCGTTGGCCACGCGCATGTCGTAGCCGTAGCTGCTCACGCCGTAGCTGATGGTGCCCTGGCGCACCTGCGCGTCCTCGAACGGCTCGATCATCCCGTGCTCGCGGGCCATGCGGCGGATCCACCGGTCGGAGCGTATGCTCATGGGCGCGGAACGGAGCTTGAAGGGGGCGCGGGGGGCGTCGGCGCGCGGGGCCTGGACGCGCCCGCTGAACGGGTGTACCGGCCGGCGCCGATCGCCGGGACAGGAGCGCCAAGCTACCCCCGCGCGCGGGGGGCGGCAAGGGGCCGCGAACGCGGCGCCGCGTCTGCTTGACCGGGGTTTCCCGGGGCAGTATCTTGGCCCGGCTCCAAGCAAGTGAACGTTTTCACAAACTACCGTCAGATCAGGGCCCAGGACGCGCATGCTCCGCCCCTACATCCCGGTGATGATCCTGCTGGGGCTCTCGGTGGCCCAGGCCATCGGCATGGTGATTCTTTCCCAGGTGCTCAGCCCGGGACGCGCCACCAAGAACAAGAGCGCCCCCTACGAGTCCGGGATGACGCCGCTGGGAAGCACCCGCGAGCGCTTCTCGGTCAAGTTCTACGTGGTTGCCATCCTGTTCATCGTCTTCGACGTGGAGACGGTGTTCCTGCTTCCCTGGGCCGTCGAGGCCCGGGTGCTGGGATGGGGCGGCTTTACGGCGGCGATGATCTTCGTGTTCATCCTTACCGTGGGCCTGATCTACGAGTGGAAGAAAGGAGCCCTCGAATGGGACTGAACGAGCGCCCGTCGAGCAACGATTCGACCGAAGGCCAGCCGCGCGCCGCGGAGGGCCTTGCCGTGCACCAGGGGCAGGCGGACGCCATCGCCACGGCCAACCAGGGCATCTTCGACGGCCAGCCGGGGTTTCTAACGACCCGCCTGGACGCCGTCGTCAACTGGGCGCGCACCAACTCGCTGTGGCCCATGCCGTTCGGCACGGCGTGCTGCGCCATCGAGATGATGGCCACGGCCGCCACGCGCTACGACCTGGCGCGCTTCGGCATGGAGCGCATGAGCTTCAGCCCGCGGCAGGCCGACCTGCTGATCTGCGCGGGGCGGGTGAGCTACAAGATGGCGCCCGTGCTCAAGAAGATCTGGGAGCAGATGCCGTCGCCCAAGTGGAGCATCAGCATGGGCGCCTGCGCCAGCAGCGGCGGCGTGTTCGACGTGTACAGCATGGTGCAGGGGATCGACACCATCATCCCCGTCGACGTCTACGTGCCCGGATGCCCGCCGCGCCCCGAGGGGCTGATGTACGGCATCCTGATGATCCAGGAAAAGATCCGCCGCAGCGCCGCCACGTCCGAGGACGAGTGGAACGCGGTGGACCAGCTTCCCGAGTCGGGAAGCTACCTGCCGCAGCAGGTGGTGGACCGCATCACCCTGCCGTTCGGCAACAGCACCAACCAGAACCGCGCGAGCGGGCTGGTGAGCACGGGGGCGGTGGTGCGCGTCTCGGACCGTACTCCGTGAAGAAAAGAAGTACCGAGTACCTGGTACCGAGTGAGGCGGCCTGCCCACTAGGCACTAGGTACTTGGCACTCGGCACTTCTGTGCACTGACATGAGCAACGACGGTTTCAAGAAGGGACTCGACTCCCTCGATCAGGGTCCGGCCCCCAGCGACGCGCCGGAAGACGGCGCGCCGCAGCAGGCGGGCGACCTGCCGCCGCACCCCAGCGTGGACGCCCTGCGCGCGGAGTTCGGCGAGGGCGTGCTGCGCCACGAGCTGGTGGCGGGCGACGAGCACATCGTCTACGTGCCGCCCCAGCGCGCCGTGGAGATTCTCGGTTGGCTGCGCGACCACCAGGGGTACGACTTTCTGCAGGACCTGACCGCGGTGGACTACGGCGGCGGGCGGATGATCCAGGTGGTCTACCAGCTGTGGTCCATCCAGCGCAAGCTGAACCTGCGGGTAAAGTGCGAGCTGCCGCTGGACGCGCTGGAAATCGACACCGTCTACTTTCTCTGGCGCGCGGCCGACTGGCTGGAGCGCGAGGTCTACGACATGTTCGGCGTCGTGTTCCGGGGACACCCGGACCTGCGCCGCATCCTGATGCCCTACAACTACGCCGAGGGGCACCCGCTGCGGAAGGACTTTCCCCTGCGCGGCCGCTTCAGCCGCGCGGAGCAGACGCGGCGGGCGCTTTCGATGAAGACCGAGGACCACTACTCGCCGCAGGAGCTGGAGATCGCCCACATGCTGGGGCAGGGGCTGCCGGAGGTGTTCAACCCCTCCGAAGGCGGCGCGCAGCACGGGCAGTTCGGCGGCATGGGAGGAGGCGGCTGATGGCGCTGCGTCGCGTCGTATACAACGTAACCCGCACCCCCGAGCTGGCCTCGGGCGGCGCGCTGGTGCACGCCCCCATCATCCCCGTGCAGGGCGAAGCCCGCGAGGTGCACGAGGACATCGCGGGCGAGCACATGCTCATCAACATCGGCCCGCAGCACCCGGCCACGCACGGGGTGCTGCGCCTGGTGCTGGAGCTGGATGGCGAGACCGTCATCCGCTGCATCCCGCACATCGGCTACCTGCACTCGAGCTTCGAAAAGCTGGGCGAGTACCGGGACTGGAACCAGATCGTTCCGCTCACCGACCGCATGGACTACCTGGCGCCGCTCATCTACAACTGCGCCTACGCGATGGCCGTCGAAAAGATGATGGGCATCGAGGTGACGGAGCGGTGCAAGGTGGTGCGGGTGATGTGCATGGAGCTGGACCGCATCTTCAGCCACCTGCTCTGGCTGGGGACGACCGCGATCGACCTGGGCGCGTTCACGGTCTTCCTGTACACGTTCCAGCAGCGCGAAAAGATCTACGACCTGCACGAGCAGCTTACCGGCGCGCGGATCACCACGTCGTCTACCCGCATCGGGGGGATGATGGCGGACTTGCCGGCGGGGTGGGTGGAGGAGCTGAGCCAGTTCCTCAACGGCTTCCTCCCGGTGCTGGACGAGGTCGACACGCTGCTGACCAACAACGCCATCTGGATCGGGCGCACGCAGGACGTGGGCGGCATCAGCGCCGAGGACGCCATCAACTGGGGGCTGAGCGGGCCCAACCTGCGCGCGTCGGGCGTGACGTACGACATCCGCAAGGACCGTCCGTACTACGACTACGAGACGTACGACTTCGACGTGCCGGTGGGCGAGCACGGCGACATCTACGACCGCTACCTGTGCCGCATGGAAGAGATGCGGCAGAGCGTGCGCATCCTGCGCCAGGCCATCGACCGCCTTCCGGGCGGCCCCATCAACGTCGACGACCCCCGCGTCATCCTGCCGCCCAAGACGGCCGCGATGAACGACATGGAGTCGATGATCCACCACTTCAAGCTGGTGATGGAAGGCGTGCGCGCCCCGGTGGGGGAAAGCTGGTTCAGCGTGGAATCGTCCAAGGGCGAGCTGGGGATGTACGTCGTCAGCGACGGCGGGAGCAAGCCCGTCCGCTGGCGGGTGCGCGGTCCCAGCTTCATCAACATCGCCGCGCTGCCGCACATGATCGAGGGGGCGCTGCTCTCCGACGTGATCGCGGTGAACGCGTCGCTCGACATCGTGCTGGGAGAGATCGACCGATGAGCGCCACCCCCATTCGCGCGGGCAGCGAGTACGACCCGTCGTCGTGGCCGGCGGCGCTCAAGAACCCCGGCTTCGCGGGCGACACGGGCGAGTT
>DASTVC010000878.1:0-13272 GCA_035759295.1 Longimicrobium sp.
CCCATGCGCACCAGGAACCCGTGCAGCGCTTCTCCCCGCGCCGCCTCCAGCGCCTCTCCCCGCGCCCCGCGCGCGCGCCACAGGTAGCGGGCCCCGTGTCCCACCCCGTACGACAGCAGCCGGAAGAATCCCCCGAGCGTCGAGATCACGTGGTTCCAGGTGCGTGGTGGATGCGCCCCGCGCCGCGCTTGCCGCCCGCGCGGGCGCGACCTAGACTGCGAAAAAGCGGCGGGGATGAGGATCGTTCACGCCCGATCCGGCCGCTGGAGCGGACGTCGTGCAGCCCCGCAAGGGGGAGTGAGCTCGGTCGAGAATCTGATCCGGGATCGTGCCGTACGCCTGCGGGATGTCGTGCAGCCCCGCAAGGGCGAATGAATTCGCGGCAACGACGACACGAAATCCGCCTTCGCGGATTGGTGGCCCCGGGTTGGAAGCCAATGCGGTGCGCGCCCGGGCCTCGCGGGCATCCTTCGCCTTCGGTTTCGGCGCGCAGGCAAGGGGCGCGAATTCGCCCTTGCGCCAGTCCGCCGTGCCGAACACCTCCCGCCCCCCTCCGAAATCTCCCTCTCTCCACCCCCGCGCAGATGCTCGATTCCCTGCGGATGTACCTCACCTACCTGGGCGTGGACGCGCTGCGGCTGGCGGCGGCGCCCGCGCTGGACCGCAGGTGCCGGCGGTGCCTGGTCTCGGCGAAGCGGAATCCGCTGCAGGGCGGGCTCTGCGAGGCGTGCCGCGCGCCCGGCTCCGCCCCCTCCGACGGCGCGCCGCCGGAAGCCGAGCGGCTGCGCCAGCTGAACGACGCGGTGGCGGCGGCGCTGCCGGGCGGGGCGGGGAGCGCACCGGGACGCTACGACGCCATCGTCCTCAACAGCGGCGGCAAGGACAGCCTGTACATGATCCTGCGCCTGCTGCGCGACTTTCCCGGCATCCGCCTGCTGTCGGTGAGCTTCGACAACGGCTTTCTGAACGGGCTTTCGCTGCGCAACATCCAGGCGGTGTGCACCCGCCGCGGGCTGGACAGCCTGGTGGTGCGCCCCGACCCCGCCATCTACCGCGCCATCATCGGCCACGGCATCCGCCACAGCGGCGGCGTGGGGTGCTACCGCGCGGACAGCATGGACGGCGCGATCTTTCGCGACCTGGCGTCCACGCTGGCGGTGGAGCAGGGGATCCCGCTGGTCTTCTGCGGCCACACGGCGGCGCAGACGCGCACCATCCTGGGGCTGGACCGCTGCACGCTGGAGCCGCACGCGCTGGCCGCGGACCGCGCCGACTACTTCGGCATCCCCGTGGCCGACGTCTTTGGCAAGGACACGGCGCACGTGTGGAAGGGGAGCCGCCACGACCCCGCCCGCATCCCCCGCTGGGTCTTTCCCCACCACGCCTGGCGGCCCACGCAGGGGGAGATCGAGCGCTTTCTGGCCGCCGAAGGCTTCGCGCCCGCGCGAGTGAAACAGTTCTACACGGGCAACGACCTTCAGGCCGTCTTCCTCCTCCACGACTACCGCACCCTGGGGTGGTTCTCGTACGAGCCCGAGACGGCCATCATGCTGCGCGCCGGGCTGGTGGACCGGCGCGAGTGGCGCCGCATCTACGCGCTCATGGAGGTGGTGGGCCGCTCCGCGCGGCTTACGCGCATGGTCGCGGCGCCGGTGCTGGAGAAGATGGGGCTGCGCTACGACGATCTGTTCAGCACGGCGGACGGGGGAGCGTCCGGTCGAACCGGTTGATGCCGTCCGCCAGCGCCGCCAGGTCGTCCGCGGAGTGCGCGGCGTTGATGCAGACGCGCAGCCGCGGCCGCGACGCGCCCACCGCCGGCGCCACGATGGGCGTCGCCAGCACCCCGCGCCCGCGCAGAAACGCGGCGGCGGCCAGCGCGGCCCCGTCGTCGGGGTAGTGGATGGGCAGGATGGGGCTTTCCGGGGGATGCCCGGCGAACGGCCGGTCCAGTCCCGCCGCAAAGACGCGGACGTTCTCGCGCAGCTGTTCGCGCCGCCACGGCTCGCGCGCCATCACCTCCAGCGCGCACCCCGCCGCGGCCACGCTGGCCGGCGTGGCGGCGGCGGAGAAGATGTAGGGCCCGGCCACGTGGCGAACCCGGTCGGCCGTGGCCGCGTCCGTGGCCACGAAGCCGCCGCTGCTGGGCACCGCCTTGGAGAGCGACCCCACCCACGCCTTTACCGTCCCCGGCGCCACCCCGAAGTGCCCGCCGCCCGCGCCGCCGGGCGCGTCCAGCACCCCCAGCCCGTGCGCGTCGTCCATCAGCAGCGTCGCGCCCTCGTCCGCCGCCACCCGCGCGATCTCCGCCACCGGCGCAAGGTCGCCGTCCATCGAATACACGCTCTCCACGAACACCACCGCGCGCCGCCCCGCCGGGCGCGTCCGCAGCAGCTCGCGCAGGTGCGCCGCGTCGTTGTGGCGAAAGCGCTGCATCGGCGCGCCCGCCAGCACGCACGCGTCGATCACGCTGCGGTGCGAGAGCGCGTCCACGTACGCCAGCGTGCGCCGCGACCCCACCGCAGCCATGGCGCCGATGTTGGCGAAGTAGCCCGAGGAAAAGGTCACGCAGTCCTCCGTGCCGTACAGCGCCGCGAGGTGCGCCTCCAGCGCCAGGTGCTCCGGCGTGGTGCCGGTCAGCAGCCGCACGCCCCCCGTCGCCGTCCCGTGCCGCGCGACCGCCTCGCGCGCCGCCTGGTCAATGCGCGGATGGCCGATGAGCGACAGGTAGTCGTACGACGAGGCGACCACGTACTCGCGGCCGTCCAGCGTGGCGCGCGCCGGGCCCGTCCGGGTGAGCGGAAGGTTGTAGGGATACAGCCCGCGGGCGCGGCTCTCGGCCAGGCGGGTCTCCAGGAGGGTGGGCATACGGGCGCCTCAGACGGGCGGAAAGCCTAGCAGCAGCGCCATCAGCGCCAGTGCCGCCACCGCGCCCAGGTACACGGCCAGGCCCACGGAAAGCCCGCTGTCCGCCTCCGCCTCCGCCTCCGCCTCCGCGCCGCCCTCCGGAGGGGGGCGGCGCAGCAGGCGCATCCACTCCGCCCACAGCAGCGTGCGCACCCTCCCCGTCGCCGGCGCGCCCGGCACCCCGAAGCGGGCCATGGCGGGCTGCGGCGCGCGGTACGTGCCCAGCAGCCGGTCCCAGACGATGAAGAGCAGCGCGTAGTTGCTGTCGTAGAAGGCGGCGTCCGCGCTGTGATGCACGCGGTGGTGCTCCGGCAGGTTCAGCACCAGCCCCAGCCACCGGCGGTTCCGCGTCGCCGGGGATTCGCTGCTGCGGTGGACGAGGACGTCGTAGGTGCCGATGAGCGCGGCGGCGCCCAGCATTACCTCCGGGCGGATCCCCAGCGGCAGCAACAGCCCCCACACCAGGCAGGTGCCGACCATGGCGAACGGGTGGTTGCGCAGCCCCGTGCTCAGGTCGATGGTGCGGCTCTGGTGATGCACGATGTGCGACGCCCACAGCACGGGCCACGCGTGCATGCAGCGGTGGTGCACGTAGGAAAGGAAGTCGCCCAGCACGATGGCGACGGCGAACTGCAGGGGAAGGGAGGGGATGTGAAGCAGGGCCGCGTGGGGGGCCAGCGCCTGGTAAAACAACGTAAAGGCGCCCACGGTGATGCCGTCGGAAAACAGGCTGATTCCGCCCAGCAGAAAGTTCACTCCCGTCTCGTCCGGCGCGCCCTGCCGCGCGGTGCGCCAGCGCACCGCGCGGTCCAGAAACACCAGCGGTACGATGGCGGCGGGCGCGAACAGCTGAAGGATGTGCGGGTCCATTGTCCCCCGGAATCAAGCATCACCGCCACATGCACGACCAGCCGAGAAATACCAGAATCATAGTCGCCATGATGATGGCGGTCAAAGGAAAAAGATAGAAAGGCCAGGGGCCCATCCGGTCCAGCGGCGAGCGCGTGGGCGGCTTGTGGCGCAGGAACAGGTAGTTGGCGCGCAGCCGCCAGTCCACCACGGCGACGACGGCCGTGTACGCCGCCAGCAGCAGCCAGAGCCCCCCCAGCATCCACCCGCCGCGAGGGGGCGGCGGCACGCTCAGCGCCGTCGCGATGCCGAACCCCACCAGCCCCGGGTGCACGATCCAGAACTTGGCCCGCGTGGAGCGCCCGTGGCGCTCGTCCAGGTCCGGCGCGATCATGCTCACCACCCCGCCGGGCGCCGCGAAGCACACCATCCACACCGCCAGCAGCGGGGCGCCGGTGAGCACGTAAACCAGCGAGAGCAGCGCGCTCAGGTTGCACAGGTCCAGCGGCATGTGCTCCCGCGCGTCGAAGTCGCGCCGCGCCACCCGCCACGCAGTCCACCCCGCCACCGTGCCGGCCAGCAGCACGCCGAGCGCCATCCGCGCAATCAGCTCGTGGGGCAGGTGGGGGTGGGGGCGCAGTCGCACAGCGGGCCCCCCGCGCACGACGTCTGGCACGACACGCACCCGGACGGCAGGCAGTCGCAGAGCGGACCGCCCGCGCACGAGGTGTCGCAGGTGGCGCACGGGTCGCAGCTGCCGCGGCAGGTGTCGTAGTCCTTGCTGCACGCGCAGGAATCGTAGTCTTCGGTGGCCGCACGGCCGTGAACGGTCCCGCCCGCGCGGCCCGCGTGCGGCAGCGTATCGAACGAATCCACCTGCAGCGCGTCGAGATCCAGAATCAGCTTCATCGAACACCTCCGGAGATTCGAGACGGCGGACACGGGAGTTGATGCGGATCGCATGCTAATGCCGCCAGTTTCTTCCATCAACCTTTCCATGGCCGGCGGTGCCGAGGTTTCCATCGGTCTCCTGGAATCGCCCAGATCGACGGCTATGGCACGACGTGCGGCTCCCGACGGGTCCGGCACCCTTTGCCGAATCGACCGGTCCGGGCGCAGCGCGCGGGAGCCGGTTCGCGCCAGAGAACGCCGCCTGCACCACTTGTTGTCCCCACCGCTCCCACACTAAATTTTCCGGCTCTCCGCGAGCGGTGGCTTCGCTTGCGGGGCCGTCATCGACCCAACACATCATCTCGACCGAACGACAGGAGGTTCAGCGTGGCTGAGCAGGCGCAGCAATTCGCCTTTCAGGCCGAGGTGCAGCGGCTCCTCGACCTGGTGATCCACTCGCTCTACACCGACAAGGAGATCTTCCTTCGCGAGCTGGTCTCCAACGCGTCCGACGCCATCGACCGCCTCCGCTTCGAGGCGCTCACCAACCCCGAGCTCCTTCCCGAGGGCCACGATCCGAAGATCCGGCTGCTCCCCGACAAGGAGGCCCGAACCCTCACCATCGAGGACGACGGGATCGGGATGACGCGCGACGAGGTGGTACGGAACATCGGCACCATCGCCCGGTCGGGAACGCGCGAGGCGCTGGAGCAGCTCAAGGAAGCCGCCGCCGGCGAGGGCGCGGCGCAGCTCATCGGCCAGTTCGGCGTGGGCTTCTACTCGTCGTTCATGGTGGCGGACCGGGTGGAGCTGGTCACGCGCAAGGCGGGGACGGACGAGGCGGTGCGCTGGGAATCGTCCGGCGGCGGCTCGTTCACCGTCACCGAGGCGGAGCGCGACCGGCCGGGAACCACCATCACGCTGCACCTCAAGCCCGTCGACAGCGAGAACGGGATCGAGGACTACACCGACCGCTGGGTGCTGGGGCGCATCGTCCGCCAGCACGCGGACTTCATCACCTATCCCATCATCCTGCCGGCGGAGAAGCCGGAAGAGGTGCCGGAGGGCGAGACGCCGCAGCCGGAAAAGCCGCTCAACTCCATGAAGCCCATCTGGGCGCGCCCGCCGCAGGAGGTGACGCAGGAGGAGTACACGGACTTCTACAAGCAGATCTCGCACGACTGGAGCGAGCCGCTGGAGACCATCCACACCCGCGGCGAGGGGCTGGTGGAGTACCAGGCGGTGCTCTTCATCCCGTCGCGCGGGGCGATGGACCTGTACTACCCCGGCTTCAAGCCCAACCTGCGCCTGTACGTAAAGCGCATGCTGGTGCGCGAGAACAGCGAAGAGCTGCTGCCGCGGTGGATGCGCTGGGTGCGCGGCGCGGTGGATTCGCCGGATCTGCCGCTGAACGTGTCGCGCGAGATGCTGCAGAGCGACCGCCACGTCCGGCAGATCCGCCGCGTGCTCACCAAGAAGGTGCTGGACGCGCTGAAGAAGATGCAGGAGGCCGACCGCGCGAAGTACGAGACCTTCTGGCGCGAGCTGGGGCGGGCGGTCAAGGAAGGGGTCGACAGCGACTTCGAGAACCGCGACGCGCTGCTGGGGCTGCTCCTCTTCAGCTCGTCGCGCGACGCGGAGTCGCTGGGCACGCTAAAGGAGTACGTGGAGCGCATGCCCGAGGGGCAGAACGACATCTGGTACCTCACGGGCTCGTCGCGCGAGCAGATCGAGAACTCGCCCGCGCTGGAGACCTTCCGCGACCGCGGCTGGGAGGTGCTGTACCTCACCGAGCCGGTGGACGAGCTCGTCGTCCAGTCGGTGACGGAGTTCGAGGGCAAGCGGCTGCGCTCGGCCGGCAAGGGTGCGGTGGAGCTGGAGGAGGGGGAGAAGAAGGAATCGGCCGAGGAGAAGAAGAAGGAGTTCGAGCCGTTCCTGGGCGCGGTGCAGAAGCGCCTGGAGACGTGGGTCAAGGAAGTGCGCCTCTCCGGCCGCCTTACGAAATCGCCCGCGGTGCTCGTCGTGGCCGAGCACGACTACTCCCCGCAGCTGGAGCGCCTGCTCTCCCAGGGCCGCGACGGCGTGCGCCAGCGCCGCATCCTGGAGCTGAACGCCGGCCACGCCATGGTGCAGGGCCTCCGCCGCCGCTTCGACGCGAACCCCAGCGACTCCGTAGTGGGCGACTACGCGGAGCTGCTCCTCGGCTGGTCGCTGCTGGCCGAGGGGAGCGAGCCGCACGACCCCGTCCGCTTCACCCAGCTGGTCGCCGGCCTGATGGAGACGGGGCTGGATGCGGCGCCGGCGGCCCCGGCATCGGCTCCGGAAGACCTGTCGGCAGGCGCGGAGTCCACGGCATCCACGGATCCGCAGGCGGATGCGCAGCCAGAGGCGCCCGCCGACGCCGCGGGGCCGGATGCCGCGGCGTCCGACACACCGGCTGCCGAGGAAACGCCGGCTGACGAGGCGCCGGCGGACGCTCCCGAAGCGTCGTCGGGCCCGGCAGCGGAAGAGCCCGCGGCGAGCGCGGACTGATCCGCGTCACCCGCCTCGTGCAGCACGAAGCCCCTCTCCCGGCGCGCGCTCGGGAGAGGGGCTTCGTTCAGCCTCAGCGAATACCGAATCCGCAAAAAGACTGCGTCCAGAAGAACGCTGTATTCTGAGAGGGTGTTGCTAAACCTCTACCGAAGTGTTGACTTCCTGAGGGAGCGCCACGCATAACCTCAATACAGACAACCGCTTGCGCGCGACCGAAGGACCTCCTCTCCGCCGCTGTAGGGCCAGCCGGCGAGCATCGGAGCCGGCCCCTCGGTAATGCCGGCGAGATCCTTCGGTCGGCACCAGGCTCCATCCTGGCATCAGGTTACGGCGTGGTGCCTGCCTCAGGAAGTCAACGTTTGGACGGTTTAGCAACACCCTCTGAGGAAGGCGCCGCGCAAAATCGTCTTCGCACTCCAGGCGCGCGCGCCTCTCTCAGAATGACACCGTCCGCTTTATCGGTGCTCTATTTCCGGATTCCGAAGAAAGCTACCGGAGCCTCTTTTTCGGTGCTCCGTTCTTGCGTCCACCGCCTGATTTGCGGCGTGGCTGCTTGCTCGGCCAGCCGGGGTCTCCGCCGGCCGTGCCTCCGCCCCCCGGTTTTACGCCCCCGCCTTTGCCCTTGGGCTCGCTCTTTTCGTCCGCCATCCCGCCTCCTTTGCATCGAGGGCTGAAAACGCTTCCCGTTCCCCTGTTTGCACGTTTCGTGCAGCGCATGCGCGTGCCGGCGCTCGCGTTGCCTGGCCGGTAACGCGGGTGTCGGTCGTTCTTTACGCCCCAGCCACGGGAGAAGGCCATGCAGAAGATTCGTCTGGACCTGGACGAGTTGAAGGTGGACACGTACGCGACGGAGAGCCTGCCGGAGCAGCGCGGAACCGTGTTCGCCGAAGAGATGTCCTGCCCCTGCGGGACCTCCAAGATCGGCGGCTGCTGGTGCACCGAGTGCTGCTGAGCTGACCTCGGCGGCATCCTCGCCGAAACCCGAAGCCCTCTCCCGATCCGCGATGATCCGCGATCGGGGGAGGGCATTCTGCTGCAGGTACGCAACGGCCGGCGATCCGCCAGCACGCACTCCGATGCGTGCATCGGCATGCTCCCGTTTTTTGTTGCTCGAATGTCCCGTTTGTAGAATAAATGTCCCAAACATCCGGTTGAAGGGCGCTGCTTCCGACTCTCGAAATATCGGGACGTAGTGGCGTAAATCATTATTATGCAATGATTTGTGCGCTTGCATCCGGAGTCTGGCCCGGAGCGGTGCGCCGCTTGCCCGGGTGGATGCCGTCCGCGCCGGGATCTGGCGCGACGCGCCGCCCCATCCCCCGCGGCAGCGAAGGCGCCGGCCTCCTCCCTTGCCGGCGGTCCCCCCTCCCACACTCCCCCCAGACCCACCCCCGCGGGGGCCCCGCGCGGCATCATCATCCTCCCCTTTCATGAAGAGGTACCCCCATGAGCAGTGATGACCAGGTTCCCATCGAGCGGGTGGTCCGCACCCTCGCCAGGCCCGACGACGACCCGGAGTTCGAAGCATTTTTCCGCCTGTATGCGCCGGTGCTGAGCGCCGGCCTGGACGACGGCGCGCTGATGGAGGACGCCGACGGCGAGCTGGTGGGCCGCGTGGCCGCCGAAGACGACGTGGCGCTGGCGGCGCTGGTGGCCGACCGCCTGTTCACCGAAGAAAGCGCCCTGCGGCTGTTCCCCGCCGAGGCCCGCGAGCGGCTGGGCGACCCCGAGCGCTGGCGGTGGGTGCTGGTGTACGTGCGCTGCTGCTGGATGTTCAGCTGGCTGGTGTGCCGCGGCTGCCGCGACTTTCGCGCGATCGCCTGGTACCTGTTCCAGTACGTGCGCTGCCTGCGCGCGGCGGTGGGCACGCCGCTGGAGCCGGGCCGCCTGTCCGAGGACGAGCGCGCCGACCTGGGCCGGCTGTTCACGGCCTTTGGCGAGGTGTACACCGAGTACCTGGAGAGCGAGCGCGTGAACGTCCGGCTGAGCGCCTCGCTCACCGACGAGCTGATCTTTGGCGGGCGGTTCGACTGCTGCCGCGACGACCGCTTTACCGCCCTCATCTTCGACCGCCTGCTGACCGCCGAGAACGCGCCGCTCATCCTGGGGCGCAAGAGCTACGCGGCGCGGCAGAACGACGCCTTCTTCTGGCTGAGCCGCTGCTGGTGCATGGCGGCCATCCGCTTTGGCTGCTGCCTGGCGTGCGCCCGCAGCCGCGCGCAGCTGCTGGAGTGCTGGCGGCGCTACCGCGGCGACCTGGTGGACTGCTGGACGCCGCCGCACTGCGCCCTCACCTATCCCACGGGGTGCGTCTCGGACGAGCTGGAGCCGATGGTGAACGGCTTCGGCGTGCCGGTGATCGGCACGGCCGCGGGCTCGTTCTTTGGCGGCTACGTGATCGAGTGGCGCAAGTCGGAGGGTGAGCTGGTTAACGTGGATGGCGCCGCGGCGGCCGCGGCCTGCTCCGGCGGCGACGGGTGGAGCAGCGACAACGTGGTGTACCCCGGCGGCGGATCGTACGGTGCGGCGCCGGTGGTGAACGGCATCGTGGGGTGGCTGGACACCACCAACGCCACGGCCCGCGCCTACGACATCCGCATCTGCCTGCGCCCGGTGCCGGGCGCCCCGCCGCCGCCGTGCTGCTGCATCCAGTTCAACCTGTTCCGGCACCTGGTGTGGATCAGCCACGTGGCGGGGCTGCCGGTGCAGGCGCCCAACGGCCGCTTCGACGCCACCTCGCCCATCGTGAACACCAACCCCGGCGGGCACGTGATGTCGGTGGGGTGCTGCTTCTCCGTGCGCGGCAGCGCGTGGGTGGGCGAGTGCAACGATCGCATGATCCAGTGCTTCGACCTGCGCTACGCCGTGGGCTGTCTTCCCGGGCCCGACCAGAAGGGCTTCGACCCCACGGCGTACGTCGGCTCGTGCCTGCCCACGCCGGTGTGCTACGGGCCGCCGGACGAGAACGAGAAGCGCGCGCCGTGGAACCAGGTGTTCGCCCAGGCGCTCACCACGCAGTTCGTCCAGATGTCGGAGATCCTCATCCCCGGCGGGCCGGTGCGCAAGTGGTGGGAGCTGCGGGACCTGTGCTGGGACAGCCGCGGCCTTGCCGCCTGCGTGGACCTGGACCACACCTGCCAGAGCGGCCAGTACACGCTGCTGATCGACGTGGAGGACACCCAGGGCAACCACTACTACGACACGCAGTGCATCTGGATCGACAACAAGCCGATCCACGCCGTGCTGCGCGGGTTCGAGGGCGTAAAGAGCTGCGCGGAGCTGTCGCTGCGCGAGCTGAACCGCGGGCAGGGGTGCGCGCAGAAGTGGCTGGTTCCGCTGATGGGGATCGCCTTCGACGAGTACATCGTGGAGTCTGACCACAGCCGGCCCAGCGACAACTTCGACAGCTACGACATCTGGATCGCGCGCGGCTGCGGCGGGCCCTGGTACCAGGTGCCCATCACCCCCGACTTCGTGCAGTGGCACAAGGACCTGTTCACGGGCCAGGTGACGCCGTGGCAGGGGCACACCCGGGTGGGCGAGCCGGGAACCCGCTGCGAGCAGGTGCTGGGGTGCCCCACGCCGGCGCCCACGCCCACCACGCCCATCACCGGCGTGCTGACCGCGGTGGACCTGCGCATCTTCGACGCGGTGTGCGCGGCGAGCATGGACCCGCAGTTCCGGCCGCCCCCGGGGTTCGCGCTGCAGCGCGGCGAGTGCTGCGGGTACGCCATCCAGCTCACGGTGCGCGACAACACGCGCAGCGACTACACCGGCAACTGCCACACGGCGGTCGCGCTGTGCGCCATCTGCATCTGCAACGACCTGCCGCCGGTGGACGGGCTCCAGCCGGTGGACCCGGCCCTCACGCACCCGCTGCTGGCGGCCCCGGCCGGCGCCGGCGAGGCGGATGCGCCGTCGCCGCAGGCGCGGTGATGGGGATCGGGCTGCGGCTTCTGCTGGCCGTCCTGGCCACGTGGCGGGTCACGCACCTGCTGGCGTTGGAGGACGGCCCGTGGAACGCGGTCACCCGGCTCCGGGCGCGGCTCGGGGCCGGGATGCTGGGACGGTTGATGGACTGCTTCTACTGCCTGAGCGTGTGGGTGGCGGCGCCGTTCGCCTTTTTCGTGGCGCGGCGGCCGGTGGAGGTGCTGGTGGCGTGGCTCGCCGTTTCGGGCGCCGCGTGCCTGCTGGAGCGCGCCACGGCGCCCGCCGTCTCGCTCACCCCGCTTGACTGACCCTTTCGATCCGGAGGTGATCCTCATGTGCTGTGGAAAAGGCCGGGCCGCCGCCGCGGCGGCCGCCGCGCCCCCCGCCGACCTGTACGTGGCGCCCCTGCCACCCGCCCCGCCGTCCGCCGCCGCGCCCCAGGCGGCACCGGCGGCCCCCACCACCGTCCGCGTTCGCTACACGCAGCAGGCCGGCGTGCGAGTGCGCGGCCCCGCCAGCGGCCGCTCCTACGAGTTCTCGGTCATGGCGGCGGTGCAGTCGGTGGATTCCCGCGACGCCGAGGGACTGGTCGGCACCGGCTTCTTCCGGCGCGTCTACTGATCCACGTCCACCTCCCGCGCCGGTCATCCCGAATCCGGCCGAACACGTTGTGTGAGCAAAACGCTGCATGTCTCACACGGGGGGCACGGAGGTCACGGAGTTGCTTGATCCTCCGTGCCTCCGTGCCCTCCGTGTGATACCGGGTTGCCGAGCATCGTTCCGATTGGTTCAGACATTCTGCCCCCACGTGTCATCCTGAGCGAGGCGCCCGCTCGACACCCGCGGAATCGCGTACCACCCCGTGCGCCGACCGAAGGATCTCTGTCCGGAGCGCGATGGAGTCTGCCCTACGCCGCCCCTCGGGACGGTGGCCGATTTCCAGAACTATCCTACGAAACGCGGTATGAGTCCAGGTCTGTAGCCGTCTTCGGGGATCAGGGGGGCGCGGGCTCGGCCTCGGGATCATCCAGCCCTTCGGCGAACAGCTGCAGGTCGTATCCTTCCTTCTCCACGCGCAGCGCGTAGTAGAACGAGGTCACCACGGCGGCGGTGAGCAGCACCAGGAAGGTGTTGGCCGCGTAGCCGGCGGGCGTCGCGATGGCCGCCAGCGGACCGCCGGCGCTGTACATCCCCGTCACCCCCTGTGCGACCAGCAGCGTCAGGGCGAACAGGGTCGCCACCGCGCCCAGGATCTTCAACCCCGCTCCCTCCGCCAGCGCGGCGGCCCGCCCCAGCGCGGGCCAGGCGGACTCGTCCTCCAGCGCGACCACCGCGGGGACCAGGTAGAACCGGCAGATCAGGAAGATGGCCGGCAGAATGAACGCCGCCATGCCCACCATCACCATCGCCCCCACCATCGCGGACGCACCCAGCACGGCGGGAGCGCGGGAGGTCATGGCGGAGAGGGTCCCGCGCAGGTCGGGCCGGTCTCCGTGGTACGCCTGCGACAGCGCGTCGACCAGCACCGCCAGGGCCACGCTGCGCCACGCAAGGCTCAGCAGCGGCCACAGAAAGAACCGCACGCGGACGGGCACGCCCTGCAGCAGGCCGCCCAGCACGAACTCCGGAATGTACAGCAGGGCAGAGAGCGCCAGCAGCGGAAGGGGCGCGCGCCGGATGAGCTGAAATGCGGTGTCCAGCACGGCGGTGATGGCGATGTCCGGCGCCGGCTGCCCCTCCGGCTCGCTGAACGCCTCCAGGTCCACCGTCTGGTCCAGCCAGGTGATCCACTCGTCGTACGGGATCCCCAGGTGCGCTTCGCCGGGACCGATCACCCGCGCATGCTCGCCGGATGGGACCGGATCGGCATCCGCGGCGGCGAGCACCTGCGCGTGCGTCCCTTCGGGGTTCGACAGGATCAGCAGCTCCATGCCGTGGCGGTGTGTCGGGGGATGAGGAGGCGCGCCGCGGCTACCGCGGCGCGCCTGGACGGAGGGGGAAGGGAAGGGGAGCGGCGTCAGCCTTCGCTCCTCACCAGGCGCGCGACGACCTGGTCGCCGGCGTACAGCACCAGCCGCTCGGCGGTCGCGGAGAAGCGCGTGGTGGATTCCAGCGCCCGCAGGTACGCCGTCTCCTGCGCGTTGCCCGCCTCGTCGGCGCACG
>DASTVC010000879.1:0-2288 GCA_035759295.1 Longimicrobium sp.
CCTTGGGGCGCCCGGTGCTTCCGGAGGTGTAGATCACGTACGCCAGGTGCGCCGGCGTCAGTCCCTCGACCGCCGGGTTCGTCGCGGGCCGGCCCGCCCACTCCGGCGTGTCGGCGTCCATCTCCAGCACCGGCACGCCCGGATTCCCCATCCGATCCCGGAGGTGCTTCTGCGTCAGCACCGCCACGGGCGCGCTGTCGGCCAGCATGTACTCCAGCCGCTCGGCGGGGTGGGCCGGATCCAGCGGCACGTACGCCCCGCCCGCCTTCATGACGGCCAGCAGCGCGACGACCATCTCCGTGCTCCGCTCCACGGACACCGCCACCCGCGCGTCGGGACCCACGCCCAGCGAGCGGAGGTGATGCGCCAGCCGGTTCGCCCGCCCGTTCAGCTCCGCGTAGGTGACCCCCTCTCCTTCAAAGACCACCGCCTCGGCATCGGGCGTGCGCTCCACCTGGGCCTGGAAGAGCTCGTGGATGCACCGGTCCGCCGGGTACTCCGCGTCCGTCGCGTTCCACGCATCCACCAACTGCCGGCGCTCGTATTCGGGGAGCAGCGCCAGCCGGTCCATCGGCTGCCGCTCGTCCGCCACCATCGCCTCCAGCGCGCGGCGCAGGTAGCCGACGTGCCGCTCCACCGTCGCCCGGTCGAAGAGCGCGGTCGCGTACGTCACACCTCCCACGATGCGCCCGTCCCGCTCCGACAGGTCGAGCGACAGGTCGAACTTCGCCGCCGCTTCCGACGCCGAGCCTGCCGATCCCGCCGAGCCGGGCGTGAGCCCCGGCAGCTCCAGCCCGCCGCCCGCCGCGTTCTGCCACGTGAGCATCACCTGGAACAGCGGGCTGTGCGCCATGCTGCGCACCGGCTGCACCAGCTCCACCACCTGCTCGAACGGGATGTCCTGGTTCTGCTGCGCCCCCAGCGACCGCTCCCTCACCCGCGTCAGCACCTCCGCGACGGAGGGCGAGCCGGCGAGGTCCACGCGCACCGCCAGCGTGTTCACGAAGAAGCCGATCAGCCCCTCGATCTCGATACGCCCACGGTTGGCCGTGGGAGTGCCGATGACCACGTCCTCCTGCCTCGACAGCCGGCCCAGCACCGCGGCCCAGCCTGCCAGCACGGTCATGAAGAGGGTGGTGCCGTGGCGCTGGCCCAGCGCCTTGAGCCCGGCCGTGAGCTCTTCGCCCAGGTCGATTCCCAGCGCGCTCCCGGCATGGTCCTGCCGCGCGGGACGCGGACGGTCGGTGGGCAGCTCCAGCAGCTCCGGCGCGCCGGCGAGCGTCCTTGTCCAGTACTCCTCCTGCGCCTGCAGGGCGTCTCCCTCTACCCAGCCCCGCTGCCACGCCGCGTAATCCGCGTACTGCACCGGCAGCGGCGGAAGCGGATCGGGCTCGCCGCGGCGGAACGCGTCGTAGAGCGCGCCCACCTCGCGGGTGAACACCCCCAGGCTCCACCCGTCGGAGACGATGTGGTGCATGGTGACGGCGAGCAGGTGATCGTCATCCGCCAGCCGGATCAGCCGGCCGCGGATGAGCGGCCCCTGCGCCAGGTCGAAGGGGGCGCGCGCTTCCTCGCCCAGCAGCCGCCGCAGCTCGGACTGCGCCCGGGGATCGCCGCCCAGGTCGTGCTCGGCGAGCTGGAACCGGCTCTCCTGCACCGGGGCGATGCGCTGCACCGCCCCGCCCTCTACCTCCACGACGGTCGTGCGCAGCGCCTCGTGGCGCGCGACGATCGCGTCCAGCGCGCGCCGCAGCGCCGTCCGGTCCAGCGCTCCCTGAAAGCGCAGCCGCGTGGGGATGTTGTACGTGCCCCCCAGGCCGCCCAGCCGCTCCAGGAACCAGAGCCGCTGCTGCGCGAAGGAGAGCGGCAGCCGCCCGCCGCGGTCCACCGGCTCGATGGGCGGCAGCTCGGTGCGGGCCGCGTTCTCGATGGTGCGCGCCAGCTCCATCAGCACGGGGGAGCGGAACAGCTCCGCCAGCGGCACCTCGACGCCCAGCAGCTGCCGCACGCGCGACACCACGCGTACGGCCAGCAGCGAGTGGCCGCCCAGGGCGAAGAAATGGTCGCCCACGCCCACGCGCTGCACGCGCAGCACCTCGGCCCAGATCCCCGCGAGCACCTCTTCCACGGACGTCCGCGGGCTCTCCCACGCGGCCGCGGAGGGACGCGGCGCCGGAAGGGCGCGGCGGTCCAGCTTGCCCGTCGGGCCCAGCGGCAGCGCCTCCAGCTGGACGATGGCACCCGGCACCATGTAGTCCGGCAGCCGCTCGCGCAGCCACCCTTCCAGC
>DASTVC010000880.1:0-8118 GCA_035759295.1 Longimicrobium sp.
GTCCCGCGCTGCTGCTGCGGCTGCGCGCCGGCTTTGGCGTGGGGGCCAAGGCGGACCTGCTGGCGTTCCTGCTGGGGCTGCGCGGTGCCTCCGCGTCCGTGAGCCTGATGGCGGCGGCGACGGCGTACTCCGGCCGGGCCATGCGCACCGCGGCCGAAGAGATGGCGCTGGCCGGGTTCATCGAGCGCCTGGACACGGCGCCGGTCTCGTACGTGGCCGACCACACGGCGTGGGCGGCGGTGCTGCGCCTGGTCAAGCTGAACGCGCAGCGCACCCCCGACGTGCCGCAGTGGCGCTACTGGTCCGTGGTGTTCGCGTTCCTGGCGGACGTGGACTGCTGGGCGCGCGAGGCGGACGAGGAGGGGTGGAGTGCGTACCAGGCCAGCAGTCGCGCCCGCGACCTGGTGGCGGACCACGCCCGCGCCGTGCAGCTTGCCGGGCTTCGACTCCCCGACCCGCACGGCGGCGGCGGCGCGGCGTTCCTGGAAGACCTGGCCGCGGAGATGGACCGCGTGCACGCCTGGTGCATCAAGCACCTGTAGAGGGACAGGTTCGGGTGCCAGGTGCCAGGTGCCAGGTGCCAGGTGCCAGGTGCCAGGTGCCAGGTGCCAGGTGCCAAGTGCCAAGTGCCAAGTGCCAAGTGCCAAGTGCCAAGTGCCAAGTGCCAAGTGCCGCGGTGGCGCATTTCCTAGGTACTAGGTACTAGGTACTAGGTACTAGGTACTAGGTACTAGGCGCTTTAACCTCGGCATTGAACCCGCCCTCCCCGTGTCCGAATCCCTCCGCACCCGCCTGCAGCGCTGGGGCTTCAACTGGTTCCCGGCGTACCGCGGCACCGGCGCGCGCATCACCTACATCGCCCGCGACTGGCGCGAGATCCGCATCCGCCTGCCGCTCAGCTGGCGCACGCGCAACTACGTGGGCTCCATCTTCGGCGGCAGCATGTACGGCGGGGTGGACCCCATCTACATGGTGATGCTGATCCGCAACCTGGGCCCGGACTACGTGGTGTGGGACAAGGCCGCGTCCATCCGCTTTCGCCGCCCCGGCCGCACCACGCTGTACGCGCGCTTTCTGCTCGATGAAGCAGAGCTGGACGCCATCCGCGCCGCGCTGGCGGATGCGCCCGCCGTGGACCGCACCTACACGGTGGAGCTGGTGGATGCGGAGGGCGTGGTGCACGCGATCGTCGAAAAGATCATCCACGTCCGGCGGAAGAAGGCTTCGGCGGATTGATCCGGGCGACGTGCGGACGTGTGATCGGCACGATTGCTGCCCCCGTGGCGCCGCATGCGGATTCGATGGATGGTCCCGGCGATGGTTCTGGCGGCGTGCGGCGGCGGCGAGGACGGCGCGGCGGTGGAGGGCACCTTTGCCCCCGGCCTGGCGCCGACCGGCGTGTGGGTGGTGGAGTCGGAGCGCAGCGAGCCCGCCGACAGCGCCGGATTCCAGCTGGCGGACCTTACGCCCGGCCCGGTGAGCCTGCGGCTGATGAACGGCGCCGACACCGCCGGAGTGCTCAACCTCTCCGGCCTGGCGTCCGGCGCGCGGCTGCGGCTGGAGGGGCTGCGGGTGGACCCTGAATCCGGCATGGCGTTTCCGCGCACCGTGCAGCTGGACGGCGGAGACATGGTGACGGTGAACGGCCTGCGGATGGCGTCCGCCAGCCGCATTCCGCGCCAGGTTGACGTGCGCGGCGCCGTGCTGGCCTGGTCGTCCGACGCCGGCGCGCTGCTGGTGCGCCCCGACGAGCCCCGGCTCCCGGACCTGCGCGTGGTCGTCGGCCCGGCGACGCAGCTGGTGGGAGAGGATGGCGGCGGCGCGGACGCGACCATGATCGAGCCCGGCGACTCCGTCCGCGTGGAGGGCCGCTCGGACGATGGATACGTCGTCGCCTCGCGCATCACAGTGCCCACCCGCATCGCCGCGCCCGGCCAGGGCGATGACGATGCGGCCGTCGACCAGGCGTCGGAGGATGACGACGGCGGCGGCGACGCCGTGGACCGCATCCCCCAGGGCGGCTCCGCGACGCCCGCGCCGGTGGTCGCGGCGCCGCCCCGCCGCTCCGCGACGCCGGCGCCGGTGGTCTCCGCCCCACCCGGCCGCGCGAATCACCCCGGGCGGGGCCGCGGCCACGCGAAGGGACGAGGCAAAGGAAAGGGCTGATCGCCGGATGCGATCAGCCCCTTCGCGTTCTCTGGTCGCGGACGCGCGGGTGATTCGGACGCCGCACACCCTTGGCCGCCGAGTCCGAAGAATGTCCGCGGGCCTGGGCGCGCACCGCGCTTGGTCCGAACCCTGGGGCTGCCAATCCGCGAAGGCGGATTTCGTGTAGTCGTTGCAGCGAATTTATTCGCCCTTGCGGCGGGCTGCACAACTTTCTCCCGCTCCGAATCCTCTACGGCTCCGCCCCCGACCGTGCCTCGCTCGTCGTCAGCAGCTGCTCGGAGACCACGTACCACTTGCCGTCGTCCTCGTCGCGCTTGAAGACGTACTCCTGCGTTCCGCGCCCGCGCCGGATGCGGCCGTCCCCGCCAAAGATCCACTCCTTGTCTACCAGCACCCGCGCGCGGTCGGGCGCCTGCCACTCCGTGCGGATGGAGTGAATGGCGATGCGCCGGTCGTCGTAGCGGCGCAGGTCGCGCGTGCGGTCGCGGCGCACGCCGGCGCGCGGCAGGTTGCTGGAGTTGTAGTAGTCCACCCGGCTGCCGTAGTGGGCAATGTGGCGGCTCATGTCGCCCTCCACCCACGCCTTGTTCAGGTCGTGCACCGCCGCCGTGATCTCCGCCTCCGCCTGCGCCAGCACGTTGGTGGGATTTGCGGGCGTCATCGGCGGGGGCTCGACGGGCGCCGCGCCCTGATCGGGCGTGGTCGGTACCGACGTCGTCGGCTGCTGCTGCCCGGCATCGGGCTGCGTGACCGGCGCCGCCTGGGCCGCGCGCGCGGCCACGCCCTGCAGCCGCACGAACTCCTCGTCCAGCGCGGCGATGCGGCCGGTGTCCAGCGCCGCCGTGTCGGCGGCGGCGACCGGCGCGGGATCGTCGTCCCCCCCGCCGCGGCGCGCGGCCCAGACGCCGACGGCCAGCAGCAGCAGGAGCGGGATGATCCACATCACCGGCGTGCGCGCGAACGACGGGCGGCGCGTGGAGGGCGGCGGCGTGACGGGAATCCCCTCCGCGGGGACCACCCGCGCGGGCGGCGCCTCCCGCACCGGCGGCGTCTCTCGCGCCGGCGGAGCTTCCGCCTCGACGACGGGCAACTCCGGCACGACCGGCACCTCCGGGACGACCGGGGCGATGATGGGGACGCCCGCCGTCGCGCTCAGCAGCTCCGTCGCGTCCCCATCCACTACGGGACCGGGGTGGAAGGCGGTCGCGTCGTCCTCCGCCACCTGCGACGCCGTCAGCGCCTCGGCGAAGCTGGCGGCGTCGGGGTAGCGGTCGTCTGGGCGCGGGCGCAGGGCGCGCCGGACGACCTCGCGGATGCGCTCCGGCACGTGGCTCCACGCCTCGGTGGCCGGGAGCGGCATGTCCTCGCCCGCGCGGACGGCGGCGCGCTCCTCCTCGTTGAACGGCCGCTGGCCGGCCAGCATCTCGAAGCCGATCAGCCCCAGCTGGTACACGTCGGACGAGGCGGTGACGGGCGCGCTCATGTCCAGCTGCTCCGGCGACGCGTACGCCGGCGAGTGCGGCAGGCTGCCGATGGTCGTCAGCCCCTGCTCCCCGTCGTCCTCCAGCGGCTT
Source organism: Longimicrobium sp. (assembly GCA_035759295.1). Lineage (GTDB taxonomy): Bacteria > Gemmatimonadota > Gemmatimonadetes > Longimicrobiales > Longimicrobiaceae > Longimicrobium. The sequence continues at coordinate 3,743 of DASTVC010000880.1, forward strand.
GGCGATGCCGAAGTCCAGGATCTTTACCGTCTCGATCTCGTCGTCGCCGATGAGAAAGACGTTGGCCGGCTTTACGTCGCGGTGCACGATGCCGGCGCGGTGCCCGGCGGCCACCCCCCGGGCCGCATCCACCAGGATGCGCAGCGCCGCGGGGCGGGGCAGGGGGCCTTCGTGCAGCGCTTCCTTGAGGTCTCGCCCGCGCAGCAGCTCCATGACGATGAAGTCCAGCTCCAGCTCCGGGTCCGTCCCGTAGTCGAAGATCTGCACCACGTTGGGGTGCTGGATGCGCGCCGCGCTGGCCGCCTCGCGCCGGAACCGCTCGCGGAAGTTGGCCAGCCCCGTGTCGGACGCGGCGGCCAGGTTCACCACCTTGACCCCCACCTCGCGGCCCAGCGTGGTATCCAGCCCGCGATAGACCACGCTCATCCCGCCGCGGGCGATGGCATCCACCACCTCGTAGCGGCCGGCCAGCGTGCGGCCCACCATCAACCCCTCCAGGCCGCGCCTCATGCGGCCGCCGCCTCCGCCCGCCCCGACGCGTGCCGGGTGATCTGCCGCAGCGCGCCCAGGTGGTATGCCGCGTGCGCCACCGTCGCGACGAGCTCCTCCAGCATTTCGGCGTCCATCGGCTGCCGGCGCACCAGCGCCACGAAGTCGCCGTACGTCCGGCGCAGCTGCTCGCGGAGCGACGTCCAGGCGCCGTCATCCACCCGCGACACCGCCCAGCTGCGCGCCCAGTCGGCCTTCTCCCGCTCGCCGCGCATCCACCGGACGGAAACGTCCAGGCTGAAGCGCATGTGCTCCGCCTGCGCCGCGGCCGTGGTTCCGCCCTCCTCCACCGGGGTGGACGCCTGCTCCGCCGTCAGCGCGTCCAGCGTGCCGAACAGCCCGCAGTCGGGAAGGTTGTTGACGAAGTGGGTGCTGCGCGGGTCCGCGGGCCCGGCAAAGGCTTCGGAGAGGATGGGGAGCACCGACCGGAGGACGGTTTCGCGCGGGATCTCGGACATCTCGGCTTCCACGGGGAACGGGCGAATCAGCAAACGCCGCAAGAGGCGCAAGGCATGTGCCCGGGGACGGAAAACGAAATCCTTGACTTTGGGGCCATTCTCGTTAAACTGACACGCGTGGCGTATCACATGCGGCCACTCTACGAACGCAGTCCATTCAGTAGCAGTCCCCACACGCACACTCTCGGTAGCGCCACGCAGTCCTGTGCCGATCTGTCCAGAGATCGGTCGCAGGAGCAATGTGCAGGAGCGGCCCCGGCGAGATTTCGCCGGGGCCGCTCTGCTTTGCTGCGTATTCGATGGACGTCAGCGGCGCGGCGGATGGCCTGCGTGCTCGCCGTGTTCCTCCTGCTTGGCCGGCTCGGCGGCCTTGGGCGTCTCCGCCTGCTTGGGCTGCGACGTCTCCGTACGCGTTCGCGCCGCGCCGGTTGAGGTGCCGGCCGGCGTGCTGGTGGACGTCCCGCTCCGGCGCGGCGCGGCACCGGTGGAGGTGCGCGCGCTCCCGTTTGCCGACGCCGCGGGCGTGGACGACGCCGAGCGGCCCGTCGCACGCGCCGGGGCGGCGGCGGTGGTCGCGTTCGCCGGATCTTCCGCCTGCTTCTGGCCGGTGATGTCGCGGAACTCCACCGGCACGCCGGGGCGCACGTGGTGCGACAGGAACTCCACGTCCCAGTTGGTAAGCCGCACGCACCCGTTGGACGACGTGTAGCCGATGGTCTGCGGCTCGGCGGTGCCGTGGATGCCGTAGTGCTCCTCGGACAGGTCGATCCACACCTTGCCCACGGCCACGTTGGGCCCGGCGGGGATCATGGCGTCGGGCTCGTTGTCGGGCACGCCCACCAGGATGTCGGGCTGATAGTGCCACGACGGGTCCTGCGCGACCCCGTTCACCTTGAAGTTGCCCGAGGGCGACGGGGAGTACGATCCGCCCAGCGTGGACGGGAAGTGGTACAGGATGCGCCCCGAGGCGTCCAGCGCGTGCACGTAGGTGCCGCGCCCGGAGACCACCAGCTTGGCCACCTGTCCGCCGGCCGCGCCCTCTTCGCGCACGGCGGGCAGGTAGATCTGCTGCCCGGCGCGCAGGCCGTCCAGATCGACGCCGGGATTGAGCTTCTTGAGCAGGTCCGGCGTGGCGTGATACGTCTCGCTCAGCTTTTCCGTCAGGTTTTCGTAGCACGAACAGCTGAGCTTGGCGTGCTCGTATATGTCTTCGGGGATGGGGGTGAACGGCCCCTTCACGTCGTCTTCGGTAAGCGTCCTGCGGACCACCAGCTCGCGCGGGTTTCCGGCGGCCTGCCGCAGCTTCGCGAAGGTGGCGCTGTCCAGGCGCGCGGTGGCGCGCAGCCCTTCGCGGCGCTGGAACCAGTACAGCGCCTCCGCCGTGTTCTTGCCCCACCGCCCGTCCATGATGCCGGGTGAAAAGAGCGCGCGGTCCAGCAGGATCTGCGTGCGCAGCACCGACGGGCCGCCCACGTCGCCGCTCAGGGGCACGTGCTGCGGCGCCGTGTTCACCGTCTGCGCGGTGATCTGCTCCCACTTTTCGGGGTTGGGGATGTCGGGGCCGGTGGCGGGGTCCAGCTGCACCACGTCCTGCCAGCTCATGTCCATCCGCGCCCGCTCCAGCTCCTCGGGCGTCATGGCCGCCAGCCTGCGGTTCCACGCCACCTGCACCGCCCGGGCCTGTGCCGCGGCCTGCTGCTGCGCCGTGGGCGCCTGCGGCTCGGGGAGCTTCTCCGCCTTGTCGTCCGCGTCGCCGCCGCACGCGGCCAGCAGGACGGCCGCGAGCGCCGCGGATGCATATCGATTGATCATCGGTCCCTCTTTCTCGTGGTCATCGGAAAGCCGCCCGCCCCCCGGGGGGACGGGCGGCTTCGCGCCGCAGGGATGGCAGGTTCCGGGCCGCGGGGGGACGGGTGACGGTGAGGGGGTGAACGGGTGATGGTGTGAGGGTGTGAGGGTGTGAGGGTGTGAGGGTGTGAGGGTGTGATGGTGTGATGGTGGTGTTGCGGTTGAAGCCCCGCCTTGGCGAGCTCCGCGAGCCTCTGGCGGGCTTGTCGCTTTCCCAGCAGCGGGTTTACCCGCTCATCTCGCCGCTCATCCCACCGATCGGCCTCATCTCCCGAAGCTCGCGAAGGCCATGTTGCCGCGGACCGACCACGTGCCGCCGGGCCCGAGGGCTTGCTCCAGCACCCGCTGCAATTCCGCCGCGGTGCGTGGATTCGCCAGCTCGCCGGCGCGGTGGAGGAAGCGCATGTAGCGGTCTCCCACGCGTCCGTTCTCCACCAGGCTCGTCAGGTACAGCTGCCCATCCGGCACCAGGCAGCCGCGCAGGCTGGCGAGCAGGGGCTCGAGCGTATCGAAAAGGTGGAGCATCCCCATCGACAGCACGGTCTGAAAACAGCCCGCGCGAAAGGGCAGGTCCAGCAGATCCGCCTGCAAAAACACGACGTGCCCGGAGGGCGTTCCCGCCGCCTGCGCCAGACGTTCCCTGCCGCGGCGCAGCATGTCGAGCGACTGGTCCACGGCGACCACGGGCCGGTCGGGCGCCGCCGCATACGCTCCGGCGGTCGCCAACAGGGTGCCGCAGCCCGCATCCAGCAGCCATCCCGAGGCACTGGACGCAACCGCCCGCCCCGCGAACGCGCGATAGTCTTCCGGCGAAGTGCCCCACGCCAGCCGGTTGTACAGCCGGCTGCCGATCACGCGGTCGTACATCCTTGCGCGGCCGTCGTATCGCTGCCCCGGCGCATCAGCGGGAAGCACGGAGAAGATCCCGGGCTCCACCTCGCGCACGGGGCGCCCGTCCAGGAGATCGGAAAGCGAGGCGGCTGCGCTCATTATCTCGATTTCAGGCCAGGGGAAGTCGTCGAGAAACGCACCAGGGTTTCGAACCAATACCGGGCGTCTCCGAAGCGCGTCGGAATCGTCGGCTCGCGTCACCTCTCTCCCGCGCTGTTTGCGGGGGAGAGGCCGGGAGAGGGGGCCACCCGCGGATGCCAGCGTGATGTTCTTCGTAATCGGGAGGATCCGGCCCCACACCAACCTCCCCCGGCAGTTTCGGGGGAGGTGGGCGAGTGGTGCTCGCCCGGAGGGGGCCTGCGCGGAGCATGCCAAAGCGCGTCGGAATCGTCGGCTCGCGTCACCTCTCTCCCGCGCTGTTTGCGGGGGAGAGGCCGGGAGAGGGGGCCACCCGCGGACGCCAGCGTGATGTTCTTCGTAATCGGGAGGATTCAGCCCAACCCCAACCTCCCCCGGCAGTTTCGGGGGAGGTGGGCGAGTGGTGCTCGCCCGGAGGGGGCCTGCTCGGACCCCGCCAAAGCGCGTCTAAGCCTCGGCTCGCGTCACCTCTCTCCCGCGCTGTTTGCGGGG
>DASTVC010000881.1:0-2280 GCA_035759295.1 Longimicrobium sp.
TCCGCGTGCAGGTGCTCGAAGACGACGGTGTACTCACCCGGCCGGTCACCGCCGCGGGCGCGTCCGAATCCCACGTCGTGCCCCACCATGGTCTGCAGCTCGAGCCCCACGTGCTCGGCGATGTGCGGTGCGTACGTGCCCCGGCGCAGGCGGGTGACAAAGCCGCCGCGCTCGCCGATGCTGCAGCGGTGCTCCCACAGCCCCGGCATCGCGCGGACCAGCGCCTCGGTAAAGCCCGCGACATCGGCCGAGTGGATCTCGTCGTACTCGCCCACGGCCACGTCCAGCCGCGTGACGGGGCGGGACGACCAGAAGTTGGCCCCGCGCAGCGTGCGCAGGCCCACCAGGCGAATCTCGGTGTAGGGGTCCGGGTGGGTCATCGGGCGGACGGGCCGTGGGCGATGATGGTCATCGCCGCGCCATCCGCAAACCCGGCGCCGCGGCGCGCGGGCGAATCCGCCTTATCCATCCGTGAACACTACGGTCCACCCGTCGGGGAGGGGCGGAAGCCGGTACCAGCGCGGGCCGCCCCCCCGCGCCTTGCAGGCGCGGGACTGGTGCATGCGCACCACGCGGTATTCGCGGCGAAGCTCGGAGCGATACGCCTGCACGTCGTAGCGGGCGTCGCAGAACCCGGGCACCACCCGGACGTACAGGTCCCGGCCCAGCGCGGGAAAGACGGAGGGGTCGCACCCCGCGGCGGACGGGATGGCCTCCGCGTCCACGCGGTCGCGCAGAACGCGCACCGGGCCGGGATCGCAGTCGATCCACGCCCAGTCGGCCGCGATCGGTACCGCATCCGACGCGACGTCCAGCGAATCGGTGGTCCATGGCACCCGGTCGGGGTGGTCGATCCCGCGCTCGGTGAACGCGACGGTCCAGTCTTCGGGAAGCGGAGGAAGCCGGAACCATCGCTCCTCGATGCGCCCCGCGCGGCAGCCGCCGTAGCGATCCACGACCAGGATGCGGTACTCGCGGCGGGAATCGGAGCGAAAGGCATCCACCGAGTGCCGGGCGTGGCAGTCGCCCATCATCAGCACACGGACGTAGAGCTCGCGCCCCAGGGCGGGGAACGGAGATGGATCGCATCCGTGAAAATGCCGGATCTCCGCCGCGTCGGCGCTGTCGCGCACCACCTGGGTGCCCGGGGGATCGCAGTCCACCGGCACCGCCGCGAGCGGGATGGGCACCGCGTCCGGCGCCAGCTCCAGCGAGTCCGGCCGCCACCGGTGGTACCAGTCCGGCTGCGCGACGGCCGGTGCCGCGCCCAGCACCACCAGCATCCCCGCCACTCCGATTCTCGCTGTCCGCCGGACTCCACGTGCCTCGCCCATCGTTCGCCTCGCCGCCGCGGGTGGGACTACGGACCCGGGCGACGTACCTGCACCGGCGGCGAGAGGTTCCGGGACGGTCGAGGCGCTCGATCCAGACGGATCCCCCTGCCCCCCTATTCCCTATTCCCTATTCCCTATCCCTCACACCGCAGCGCTCCCCTCCGTAAACCGCTGCACGTACGCCAGCACCGGCGGCACCTTGTCGGCCAGCACCATCACCAGGTCGCCTTCCTGCACGTCGCGGATGGCGCGGTCCACGGCCTCCATCTCGTCCAGCACCGTCTCGATGGCGTCCACGTGCATCCCACCTTCGCGCAGCCCCTCGATCACCAGCGCGGCGATATCGCCGGGGGCGCGGCCGCGGGTGTCGCTGTCTTCCTTGACGATGGCGTGGTCCAGCACCGCGCAGAGGCGGCCAAGGTCGCGGATGTCCTCGTCGCGGCGGTCGCCGGGGACGGTGATGACGCCGATCCGCCGGCGCGCGGGGATCTCCGTCACCATCTCCACCAGCCCCGCCACCGCCGCCGCGTTGTGCGCGTAATCGACGAGGACGCGCGCCTTGCCCACGCGCATCAGGTTCAGCCGCCCCGGCGTCATGGACGGCGATGGGAAGAAGGAGAGAAGGCCGGCGCGGATGGTGTCGTAGCGAACGCCCTGCACGTACGCCGTGGCGATGGCGGCCAGCACGTTCTGCCGCTGGAAGCGCGCGGCGCCGCCCATCATCAGCGGCACCTCGCGCTCGGTGGCGATGGGGATGCGCAGCCGCCCGCGGCGCACGACGAACTCGCCGTTCTCGATTCGCGCGCCGATCCCGCCACGCTCGATGTGGTCGTCGAACAGCGCGTTCTCGCCATCCGCCATGGTGGAGAAGAGGACGATGTCGCCGCCGCTGCGGTCGCGCATGGCGTAGACGCGCGGGTCGTCGGCGTTCAGCACCGCGTGGCCT
>DASTVC010000882.1:0-7828 GCA_035759295.1 Longimicrobium sp.
TGACGACCTCGACGCCGTAAAGGTAGTCCGCGGCCAGGCCCAACTGGCGGCAGAGAAACCCGAACGCGCCTCCCGCCACGTGGCCGCCCATCCCGATCCCCGGATATTCGCCGAGCGGGATCACGGTGCCCCAGTTCTCGAACAGCGCCCGGAACGTCTCCCCCACCGTGGCGCCGGCCTCCACCGCGATCGCGCGCATCTCCGCGTCGTGGTAGATGCGCTTCATGGGCGACACGTCGATGATCACCCGCACGTCCGGATCGGAGACGAAGCCTTCCAGGCAGTGCCCCCCGCTCGTCACCACCACGCGCCGCCCCTCGCTCACCGCATCCTGCACCGCCTCCACCACCTGCTCGGTGGATTCGGCGAGGCGCACGTAATCGGGATTTGCGCTGAACCGCTTGTTGAACCGCTTGTCGACCACCGCGTCGTACCGCGGATCGCCGCGTTCGATCCTGGCCGATGGGATGCGCACGTCAGCAGCTTGTGGTGTGGTCATCGTCTCCCCGAACGAGCGTCGTTGGCTGGAGCTTCACGATTCCAGCCACTCATCCTCCGCACTCACGCACTCACGCACTTCGTGCCGCCTACTGCGCCATCAACCCGCCATCCACCGCCAGAACCTGGCCGGTCACGTAGCCGGCGGCGGGAGAGAGCAGAAAGAGCGCGACGCCCATCAGCTCGTCCTCGCCGCCGGTGCGGCCCAGGGGTACGTTGCGGGCGATCATCTTTTCCGCGCGCTCCAGCACCACCTTCGTCATCTTGGTGGGGAAGAAGCCGGGCGCCACCGCGTTCACGCGGATGCCGTACCGCGCCCACTTGATGGCCAGGTCGCGGGTGAAGGCGATGATCGCGCCCTTCGACGCGCTGTAGCCTACCGCGTCCAGCACCTCCGGCGCCGATCCCGCCAGCCCCGCGATGGAGGCCACGTTCAGGATGGCCCCCGGCTCGCCGCGCTCGATGAGCCGCCGGCCCACCTCGCGCGCGCAGAGAAATGCGCCGGTGGCGTTCACCTCCATCACCTTGCGCCACGCCTCCACGGGCATCTCCGCGGCCGGCGCGCCCCACGAGGTGCCGGAGTTGTTCACCAGCAGGTCGATGGGGCCCAGTTCCGCCTCCACCCGCTCCACCGCCGCCCGCACGTCGTCCTCCGACGAGACGTCCATCTTGAGCGCCAGGGTGCGGGCGCCGTACTCGTCGCGGAGCTCGCGTGCCACCTCTGCGCACGCCTCTTCGCTGCGCGAGGCGATGGCCACGGCGGCGCCCGCCTGCGCCAGCCCGCGCGCGATCTGCTCGCCCAGCCCACGCCCCCCGCCCGTCACCAGCGCCACCCTCCCGGTCAGGTCGAACAGCTCGCGTACGGTGCGCATTCGTCCCCTCGTTCGGCGTGATCCCGGCCCCTGTGCGGATGACCGAGCCGAGCAATCTAACCGCCACCAAAACCCGCGCAAATGCTGGGAATTATGAGCGGGGCTCAGCGTGATGGTTAGCGTGTGATAGTAGCAGATGTGGCGAATCTTCGTTTCCCGTTTACCTTTCAGGCTGTTCAGGCTTGGCCAAGCCCAATAAGCCCACACAGAATGATGACTAACACGCTCGCAGCACCAGTATCGCCCGTATGGATCAGCTTTCTCGTCACCAAAACTGTAGCGGCAAGCCGCGGTCTCGCGTCTCGTGCTGAGTTCGCCGCCGATCTGCAAGCGTTTGTAGCGCACCCTGATTCACCTCTCGCCTCTATAGAGATCAAGATCATTAGGCCAGCACCCTTCCCAACCGTGATACTTGGTGAACCAGCACCAGAAGGGGAGATCGCCCGATTCCCTGTATACGATTTGTTCGATGAGGAGGGCTGTTGGATTAGCATCTGGTACAAGCCGCTCGCGCCACGTAGTGGTATAGTCCACTTCCCATTCATAATGTCGCAGTTGAGTGAGTGGACTACGAAATTCTGGAAAGCATTATCACGAAGTCGGATAGGATTACTTAGCTGGACTGATCCGACAATTCGTGACATGCTTGATGCAGCCATACACCGTTGGTTGAGCCAAGGGCAGTTAGTGACTGCGCTTTTTGCTGATCTCGACCATCTCAAAGACATCAATGATACCTTCGGATTTGCTAAGGGCGACGAGGTGATTCAAAACTTTGCAGTACTCCTTGAAGAAAACGTACCTGACAGTGCAATAGTATTGGGAGTAGGCGGGGACGAATTTCTCATTTTCTTGCCTACATTTGATGTAGAGGATATTTTCAGCGTTGCTGATCGACTCTCCCGAGCGGTACGCCTCTCCGATTTCGGCACTGGCAGCATTAGCGTGAGCGCAGCAATCGGTGTAAGTACTCGAGTCGGGTTCAACGAAAAACTCTCAGCCGTAACGCTAGCAACTGAAGCTGAAAGGGCGATAAAGTCTCATAGCGGCGGTAAATTGCGAGGGAGTGTTTCGGTCTTTTCTCATCACAGTCAAGTCGTACCCTCTTCGCTGAACAATCTTGATGGCAACACAACGAGCGGTCCTTCCATTCGGACAGTTCCACAAGAGGACACCACATCGATTGCCCCCGCGCGTAACCGTGTGTTCATAAGCTACAGCCATAAAGATAAAGAGTGGCTAGAACGACTGCAGCGACATTTGCGCCCGCTCGAACGTGCAGGAGCAGTCATATGGAACGATACACTTCTCGAACCAGGAACCCCTTGGCGAGAAGAGATCCGGACTGCGCTTGCTGAAACGAAAGTCGCAGTTCTTCTCATAAGCGCTGATTTTCTGGCATCTGACTTCATCTCTACTAACGAACTTCCGCCACTATTGGCTGCGGCTGAGGCCGATGGAGCAACGATTCTGTCGGTGATCATCAGCCCTAGCCGGTTTGTGCGCATGGAGAGCCTTTCGCGCTTCCAAGCCGTCAACGACCCTGCCAAACCGCTAGTGCAAATGCGCCGCGCCAATCGCGAAAAGGTGCTCGACGATGTAGCCCGCGCCGTCGAGGACGCGCTCAAGCGGTAATGTCCCCACCAAAGGGGAGTTCGACGGCATACCGCTCCGCGTCCCATCATCGTATTTTTGACGATAGCCATGTTCCTGCTCATGATGGGAGCCAAGACGCGTTTCGTGTGATTCAATCGCGACAGCCCATGAAGTGGAGGCAGCCCCGGCGGGTGAAGCACGGTGACGTGGACGCCGCAGACCCATCGTTCGTGCTCGAGTTCCAAGACCGCCTGCGCGAAAAGCTGGAGAAGGACGCCGAGCGCGATCGCCAGATTGCCGCGCTACGTGAGAGCGTCGTGCGACTCGCGAAGGTACAACGGGACATCGCTACAGCGCTCAACGCCGCGCTGATGGCTCGGCGAATGGAATCGACAGGCCCGGAAGCTGGGCCGTTCGTGGAACAGGAGCAGCGAATGCTTACGCTCGCTCGGAATGGCGAAAAGCTCCTCCGCGAGTTCAATGAGGCGTTCGACGACGCCGAACGGCGAAAGCGCGAGAATGAGCGCCGCCTTCGCGTGCGGCTGGCGGAAATCCGCGCCGCGCACGGAACCGCCGCCTGAACTCGCCCGTCGGCGAAGCCTTGTGAAAGCGGGGGCTCCGTTTCGGGCCGATGGAAGGCAGCACATCTCATCCCGTCAGCCTTGACTTGCCGGGCTCGCGATACGAACCTTCGGCAAGTGCTAGAACCTTAGCAAACGCGACCTACCCCTCGTTCCCCCATGGCCACAAAACCCGCTGCAACCGACCTGAGCCGGCGCGAACGGCAGATCATGGACGTGGTCTACCGTCTCGGAAAGGCCTGCGTGAGCGACGTGCTGGAGCGCATCCCCGATCCGCCCAGCTACAGCGCCGTGCGCGCGCTCATGCGCATCCTGGAGGAGAAGGGCCACCTGTGCCACGAGCAGGACGGCCCCCGCTACCTCTATCTGCCCATGGTGCCGCGCGAGAGCGCCCGCACCAACGCGCTCACCCACATGGTGCGCACCTTCTTTGGTGGCAGCACCGAGGCCGCCGTGGCCGCGCTGCTGGACCCGGACAACCACAAGCTGTCCGACACCGAGCTGGACCGCATCAGCACCCTGATCGAGCAGGCCCGCGTCCAGGGGAGGTAACGGATGGACCTGCCGCTTCCCTCGTCCGTGGCCGCGCCCTGGCTGGCCCCCGCCCTGTGGCTGGTGGCCCGCGGCACGCTGCTGCTCGTCGCCGCCGCGCTGGTGGCGCTGGCGCTGCGGCGCGGATCGCCGGCGGCGCGGCACATGGTGTGGGCGCTGGCGCTGGGCGTCATGCTGGCCCTTCCCGCCGCCTCGCTGCTGATCCCGGAGTGGGAGCTGTCGTTCGTCCACGTGGTCTCGGTGGATGGGCCCGCGGGCATGGCGGCGGCGCGGACGGCGGGCACAGGGCCGGCCGGCATCCCCTGGAGCACGCTGGTGCTGCTGGCGTGGATGGCGGGCGCGGCGGCCACGCTGGCGCGCTACGGGCTGGCGATGCTGGCCGTGCGCGTCGTTGCCCGCGGCGCGCGGCGGGTGACGGACGGGGAGTGGATGGAGCGGATGCACGGCGCCGCGCGCGAGCTGGGCCTGCGCGAGCGGGTGCATCTCCTCCGCGCGGACGGCGCCGCCATGCCCATGACGTGGGGAATCCTGCAGCCCGCCGTCCTCGTCCCCGCCGACGCGGACGGGTGGACGGCGGAGCGCAAGCGCGTCGTGCTGCTGCACGAGCTGGCGCACGTGGCGCGGCGGGACTGCCTGTGGCAGACGCTGGCCAGCCTGTGCTGCGCGGCGTACTGGTTCCACCCCGGCGTGTGGTGGGCCGCGCGGCAGATGCGCATCGAGCGCGAGCAGGCGTGCGACGACCGCGTGCTGCGCGCGGGGACGCGGGCGTCGGAGTACGCGGGGCACCTGCTGGAGGTCGCCCGCTCCTTTCGCCCGCGCCCGCTGACCGCCGCCGCCGCCGTGGCCATGGCGCGCCGCTCCCAGCTGGAGGGCCGCGTGCTGGCGGTGCTGGACACGGCCCGCGACCGCGGCACCGTCCCCGGCCGCGCGGCGCTGGTGGCCGGCGGCATCGCGGCGGTGGCGCTGTTTCCGCTGGCCGCGGCGTCGCCCGGCGGCTTCGAGGCACCCGTCCAGGCGCCGCGGCCGATCCAGACGGCGGCCGCCACGCCCCCGCCGCCGCAGCTGCAGTGGACGGTGGATGACGCGCCGTCGGGGGAGCCCGGCACCGTGAGCGTTCCCCTCCCGTCGAGCCCGCTGAGCCTGAACGTGCGGGTGGAAGATGCTTCCGCCGCGCAGCCCGGCACCCCGGCGGCGAAGGAGTTCCCCAACTTCGGCCCGCCGGACGAGCAGGCGCTCACGGCGCTGATCCGCGCGACCCAGGACGTGGACCCCGACGTGCGCCGCAGCGCGGTGGCGGCGCTGGGGCAGATGGACGGCGGGTCGGTGGTCGGCTCGCTGGTGCGGTCGATGAGCGACGCCGACGCGCGCGTCCGCACCGCCGCCGCCATGGCGCTGGACGAGTACGCCGGCCGCCAGAACGCCCGCGTGGCCGCCAAGCCCTGCGAAGGCAGCGAGTGCGAGCCGCGCCCCCGCGTCCCCACCGGCTCCGCGGCCCCGGCGCCGCGCCCGCGCAACGCGCGCACCGACATGGACGGCGAGGGCGGCGGCGGCCCCGCGGACCCCGGCCTGCGCATCCTGGGTGGGCTGATGGAAGAAGACAGCAGCGCCCACCGCCAGCTGAGTCCCACCCACGGCCTGATCCAGTAGTCTCCGTCATCTGCGTCATCTGACGAACCGCTGGCCGCCCCTGTGCCTGGGGGCGGCTTTTTTCGTGTCCTCAAAACGAACGGCCTCACGCAGAGTCAACGGAGTTTTCTCGTGCCGCCTCCTCCGCTCACGGCGCGAAGCCCTGGATAATGCCAATTTACCAATCCGATCCCGGGTAAATCTCCGGTAGCGGACGCGCAGGTGCGTCGGACGCCGCACACTGCCGGGCCGCCGAGTCCGAAGGATGCCCGCGGGCCGCGGCGCGCACCGCGCCGGCCCGAACACCGGGGCTGCCAATCCGCGAAGGCGGATTTCGTGTAGTTGTTGCCGCGAATTTATTCGCCCTTGCGCGGGCTGCACGACATTCCAGGGGGCGGGCGGCAGGTTACCCAATCAGATCCGCAACGAGCATCATCAGGAGTGTGTTTGGGAATCTGGTCTTTCGGATAACCGGGGGAGGGATGCGGGTCGGTGATGCTCTCCACCGCGCGCGGAAGCAGGCCCCGCGCACCCCTGATGCGCGATCTGGAAACCCATCCGCCCACACCCGGCGGAGGCGTCGCGGAGGGATAAAAAATGTCGGGCGTTTTTCCCTGCGCACACTATACTTGTTTCATTCCCGCCGGCCGCATCCCCTTGATCGTGGAGACCATCATGGACACAACAAACCCGACCACCCCAACCACGCGGACCATCCCCGGCGTCTCCATCTTCGGCTCCCCGTCCGACGAGACGCTGGCCCGCATCGAGGCGCTGATCGCGGCGTTTCTCCTCGACGACTTCATCGTGGACCAGATCGCCATCAGCAGCGAGACCAGCATCGGCCTGTCGGCCCGGCACGCGACGGCCACCATCGGCACCACCGGCGTGCACAAGCGCGCCTACTACGTCGAGGGCTCGCCCTATGACCTGGGGTACCTGACGGGGCGGCTGGCGGAGCCCTCGGTGTCACGAATGACCACCACCTTTCTGGACAACGTGGTGCTCTCGTTCCTGGGCGTGCACCTGGACCCCGTGCTGCAGAAGATCATCGGCTCGCTGCTGGCCGACGTGGCGTTCCTGGGTGCCAAGCGGTCCATCCCCGACGTGCCCCAGGCGTACCAGGACGAGCTGAACGGGATTCTGGCGGGGTGCCGGGCCGCGAACCCGATGACCAAGGTGACCACCGACCGCCTGTGGACGCTCAACGTAGGCATCGACTCGGCGCTGGCCTTCATCTACACCCTCAAGCTGCCCAGCGTGCTGCCGATGCACGTGCCTCTCAAGCCGGAGCATTTCCGCATTCCCTTCATGTGCACGGGGTACACGCTCTCGGGCACGGACAACGAGCAGAAGCCCTTCCACTACTTCGGGCGCGACTTCATGTTCACCACGGCCGACGTGTTCCAGGACACGGCGTGCCCCATCATCTACCGTCCCACCGGTGGCCAGCCAATGGTGAGCGTGTCGGCGCCGGGGTGGATGGGAAGCATTACGGCCATGAACGCCGCGGGGGTGGCGGGAAGCGTGAACATGGCCCCGTCGGCGCTGTGCAACCCCGAGCGCCCGGGCCTCAACTCGCTGCTGCTGAACCGCGACGCCGTTCAGAACGGCGCCACCGCCAACGACGCGCTGCAGGTGATGGTGCAGGCACAGCGCGGCTGCTCGTGGATCCACATCCTGGCCGACGGCGGCACCGACGACGCGTATGTGGTAGAGGCGGGGATGTCGCAGCCCGGCATCGACTTCATGTCGTATCCCCCCTCCCAGCTGGCCACGGCGCTGCAGGGCGTCCCGCAGCTGCTGCAGGAGTACCCGCCGCCGGTGCAGAACGGGCTGGTGGCGCGGGCGGCGGACTCGCCGTTCCCCTCCGAGTACATCAGCAACGTGAACCCCGGGCTGTTCGCGGCCTTCAAGGCCAATCCGGGATCGTTCCACTACGACGTGCAGCCCACCTACACGTACACCTACACGCCCACCGCATTCGCCAACGGCGGGTTCGTGAACGCCACCTGCAACACGCACAACTGCCCCATGGGGCTGTACTTTGCCCCGCCGCGGCAGGGGGTGGACAACCTGCTGGTGGCCACCAACCGCTTCATC
>DASTVC010000883.1:0-4535 GCA_035759295.1 Longimicrobium sp.
TGGTGCGCCGCCGCGGCGACGCGCTGGGGCTGGTGCTGCTGGCCGCGGTGGAGCCCGGCGCCGGCGACGAGGTGGCCGGGTGGTTCGCCCCGCACGCGCGCGTGCACCGCGCCGCGGCGGCGCTGCGGCCGGGTGGCGAGCCCGTGCCCGGTCCCGCCGAGGCCGCGCGCCTGGCCCGGGAGATGGAGGCGTGGGTGCGGCGCGACACGCTGGACATCGCGCAGCACCTGCACGAGCTCATCCGCCTGTGGACGCTGGCCGGCCACATCCCTCGCGCCACCGGCTGGCACGCCCGCGCGCTCAGCCACTACGCGCACCTGGGCTACTATGAGGACGCCTACCGCCACCTGCCGCCGGTGCGCGCGGCGATCCACTTCTTCGACCGGGAAGACATCGCGGCCGATTTCTACAACCGCGCCAGGATCGTCAGCAACCTGCGCATCACCTACATCACCAACAACCGCCCCGAAGAGGCGCTGAAGGTGGTGGAGGAAGAAGGGCTGGCGAAGCTCACCGACCCGCTGGAGCGGGCGAAGATCTTCTACATCGCCTCAATGCTGCACGCGCGGCACCTGCCCGTGCGCAACCAGGAGGCCGCCGAGCGCTACCTGCAGGCCGGGCTGGACGAGCTGGAGCGCGCGGAGCTGAGCCCGGCCGACCGGCACTTCCAGACCGGCTTCCTCCTCAACGGGCTGGCGTACATCCGCTTCCGCCAGGGAGACGTGGAGGAGGCCGCGTCGCTCTCGCACGCCAACTACGACCGGCTGGACGAGAACCTGCCCCCCGACCGCCACCGGCTGCACCGCTCGGTGCTCCTGTACAACGCGGGGCAGGTGTACGCGCGCACCGGGCGGCTGCAGGAGGCGGTGGAGCAGTACAGCCTGGCCATGGAGATGGACCCGTACTACTCCGAGTACTACAACGACCGCGGCAACCTCTACCTCAAGCTGGGGCGGGTGGAAGAGGCGGAGCGCGACTACCTGCGGGCCATCGAGCTGTCGCCGCCCTACCCGGAGGTGTGGTTCAACCTGGGCCAGTGCCTGGAGCGCCAGCGGCGCCCGGGCGAGGCCGAGGCCGCCTTTGAACGCGCCGTGGACCTGGACCCCGGCCGCGCCGAGGCGTGGACCAACCTGGCCCGCGTGCGGCAGGCGATGGGCCGCACCGACCAGGCGCTGGCCGCGTACGACGCCGCCGTGGCCGCCGACCCGGAGGGCCCCGCCACCGCCTTCGTGCTGGCCAACCGCGCGGCGCTGCGCCTGCAGCGCGGCCGCGGCGCCGAGGCGCTGGACGACCTGGACCGGGCGGTGGCGCTGGCGCCGGACCACGCCGGGCTGCAGCGCAATCGCCAGCTGGTGGTGCAGGCGCTGGAGCGCGCCGCGCCCGTCCGCGTCCCCGCGGCGGCCTGAGCCGCGCGCCCGACGACCTGACCGGCGGAGCCGGGCCCCCGCCCGTCCGCAGCACACCGTACCCGCCGCCCGGAGCGGTAAGGAGCTTTCGATGGAGCGCTCGTCCGACATGACGGTTTCGCCGCTGGACCGCGGGGCGGCGCCCGCGCCACAGCCGCTGGCGCAGCTGCGCTACACGCCGCAGAAGCGGTGGGTGGCCTCGCGCTTCAACGCCCGCACCGTGGGCGCCGATGGGCGCATGCTGCTGTGGAACACCTATACGGGGGCCGTCGCCGAGTTCATGCCCGAGCACCGCGACCGCGTGCTGGAACTGCTCACCGGCGACGGCGCGCGCGAGCCCTTTGACCACGCGGCGCACCACCTGGTGCAGCGCGGGTTCCTGGTCCCCGAGGGGATGGACGAGATGGGCCGGTTCCGCATGCTCTTCGGGCAGCAGCACTGGCGCAGCGACACGCTGCAGATGATCCTGCTGGCCAGCGAGGACTGCAACTTCCGCTGCGTGTACTGCTACGAGAAGTTCAAGAACGGCACCATGCTCCCCGAGGTGCGCCAGGGCATTCGCGCGCTGGTGGATGCGCGCGCCCCGGCGCTGCGCGCGCTGGGGGTGAACTGGTTCGGCGGCGAGCCCCTGTACGGGTGGGACGCCATCGAGGAGCTGGCGCCGCACTTTGCGCGCACGGCGCGCGAGCGCGGCATGGCGTTCACCCACGGCATGACCACCAACGCCTACCTGCTTACCGAAGAGCGGGCCACGCGCCTGCTGGAGTGGGGGTGCACCAGCTACCAGATCACCGTCGACGGCCTGGCCGAGGACCACGACTGCAAGCGGGTGGGGCGCGACGGCGGGCCCACCTGGCACGTCATCATGGACAACCTGCGCTCCCTGAAGGCGCGCGACGCAAAGTTCACGGTGACGGTGCGGGTGAACATCGACCGTGAGAACTATCTCAGGCTGGGGCCCTTTCTGGAGCAGCTGAGCGAGGACTTCAGCGGCGACCCGCGCTACGTGATGCGCTTTCGGCAGGTGGGGAAGTGGGGCGGGCCCAACGACGACCAGCTGGACACGTGCGGGCTTCCCGAGCAGCGCTGGGTGCTGGACACCCTCCGCGGCCAGGCGGTGTCGCTGGGGCTGCGCGCCGAGGGCGGACTGGACGACATCCGCACGCCGGGAAGCCAGGTGTGCTACGCGGGGCGGCCGTACAACTTCATCGTGGGCGCCACCGGCAAGCTGATGAAGTGCACCATCGCCCTGGACGAGATGGAGGAGAACATCGTGGGGCAGCTGCACCCCGACGGGCGGATGGAGGTCAACGAGGCGAACCTGATCAAGTGGGTGGCGCCGCACTTCGAGACCGACTCGCTCTGCCAGACCTGCTACGTGGTCCCCGGATGCCAGGGCGCGGCCTGCCCGCTTACCCGCATCCGCGACGGCCACCGCACCTGCTGCGACGTCAAGTCCGAGCTCAAGCGCGAGATGCGCTTCACCCTGGACGCGATGGCGGTGCGCCGCGGCGCCAAACCCACGCCCCCGCCGGCCCTGGCCCCGCCGGCCGTCGCCGTCGCCCCGGAGCTGGCCGCCGCCGGCGGATGATCCGATATCGAAATCCGCAAAAAGGAATTGTCACAAATCGGTTGAGTCTTACCGCCGCAGCCGATACCCCTTCTTCCACACCGTCAGGATGTGGCGCGGCTCGGCGGGGTTGTCCTCCAGCTTGCGGCGCAGCTCGGCGACGTGGATGTCGACGGTGCGGGTGAGGACGGCGCCGCGGTGGCCCCACACCTCGCGCAGCAGGTCCTGCCGGCTGGCCACGCCGCCGTTGCGGTCGTACAGCGCCAGCAGCAGGTCGAACTCGCGCGGCGCCAGCGACACCGGCTCGCCGCGATGGGTGACGGCGCGGGCGCCGCGGTCCATCTCCACCTCGCCAAAGCGGTCGATGGGCGGCGCCGGGGCCACGCCGCCGCCCGCGCGGCGGAGGAGAGCCTCCACGCGCGCCAGCAGCTCCAGCAGGCCGAACGGCTTGGTGACGTAGTCGTCGGCGCCGCTGCGGAAGCCGAGCACCTTGTCCGCCTCTTCGCCGCGCGCGGTGAGGATGAGCACGGGGACGCGGTTGCCTTCGGCGCGCAGCGTCCGCAGCACGCGGTAGCCGTCCATCCCCGGCAGCATCAGGTCCAGGATGACGAGGTCCGGCCGATCCTCCCGCGCGCGCTGCAGCCCTTCCAGCCCGTCCGCCGCCACGTCGGCCGTGTATCCCTCGATCTCCAGCGTGGTCCGCAGCCCGAACGCCAGGTCCGGATCGTCCTCCACCACCAGCACGCGCGTCATCGGCCCGCCTCCGCCATCTCCGCCGGGCGCATCGGCTGGGCATCCGCCGGCAGGTGCGCCGCGGGGAACTCCGCGACAAAGCGGGCGCCGCCGCCGGGCGCCTCTTCCATCCACGTCCTCCCCCCGTGGCGCGCAACCAGCCCGCGCACCACGCTGAGTCCGATGCCGCTCCCGCCCACCACGCGGTCGATCTCGCGGTTCATCCGGTAGTACGGCTCCCAGATGCGCTCGCGCTCCGCGGCGGGAATGCCGGGCCCCTCATCCATCACCCACAGCTGCACGGCCTCTCCGCGCCGCACCACGACGGCGGCGACCGTCTGTCCCGCGGGGCCGTACTAGACGGCGTTCTCCAGGAAGTTGAGCAGCACCTGGCGAAATCCGCCGCGATCCAGGTTCGCCACGGCTTCCTCTTCCACCTCCGTGCGGATCTGCATCCCCCGCGCACTCGCCACCGGGCGAAAGCCGTCCACGATCTCCTCCACGGCCACGCCGACGCGCGTGGGCTCGCGGGAGATGTCGAGCGTGCCCCGCTCCGCGCGGCTGAAATCGAGCACGTTCTCGACGAGGAACGCCAGCCGCCGCGCCTCGCGATCGATCAGGCGCAGGGAGCGGTCGCGCTCGTCATCCGTGCGCAGGCGGCCGCCCAGGAGCAATTCGCTGAACATGCGGATCTGCGTGAGCGGCGTCCGCAGCTCGTGCGATACGCCGCTCACGAAGTCCGCGCGCAGACGCGCCAGCTCGTGCTGCCGCCGCAACTGCAGGAACGCGACGGCCACGACCGCGGCGGTGACGGCGAGCAGGCCGAC
>DASTVC010000884.1:0-2767 GCA_035759295.1 Longimicrobium sp.
CAGCGCGGCCGCGCCTGGACGGAGTAGCGAAAGACGACGCGGGTGCGCCCGTCCTCTTCCGGCAGAAAGCGCCATGAGCCTGCGAACCCGCCGATGAACCACGGTCCGCGCGTCATCTTCACCGCCGCGACCTTGGGCGGCGTGAACGAGACGTACTCCGTTTCCATCCCCAGCCGGTTGTGCGCCACGCAGTACGCGCGCACGCCCAGCCCCGCCTCGGTCGCGCCGCCCACCAGCTCGGCGGAACGGAGAAACGGGTCCCAGTGCAGCCGACGCCCGTAGTCCTGCGTGAGGGCGAACAGCGCGTCCGGGGTGTCGCGGATCAGGATGGAATCCTCGAAGGTCATCCGTTCGGCGGGAGGTGCGGGACGGAGGAAACCGGGATTACGAGGCGGGGGTGGGGTGCAGAACGCGGTTCACGCACTCCAGCAGGTAGGTGGGCTCCACGGGCTTGGTGACGAACACGTCCGCGCCGGCGCGCCGGGCCCGCACCTTGTCGTGCTCAAAGACGTGGACGGTACAGACGATGAGGGGGATGTGCTCGGTGGACGGGTCGTCGCTCAGCTCGTCCAGCACGCCGAAGCCCAGGCCGTCGGGAAGGCCGATGTCTATCACCACCACGTCGGGGAGCAGCTCCCGCGCCTTCTCCAGCCCCTCGGCGCCAGTCCGGGCGCTCACCACCAGGTAGCCGCCATGCCGCAGGATGGTCTCGAAAATATCAAGGCTCGCCGGATCGTCCTCGACGATCAGCACGGTTCTTTCGCTCAACGCCGCTCCAGGCCGGGTGGACCCGTTCAAAAGGGGGAAAGAAATCTGCAAACGCGTGGCCGCCGGGCACCCACCAGGAGGATTCGGAGCGCGGAGAAACGCCGGTGCCAGGGAGAGTACCCGCGTGTGGCGCGGGCGCTCCCTTCTGACGACATCCGGCGCGTTTCGTCATCCATCCGCCATCTCGTACTCCTCTTCCACCGGCACATCCAGCCGCACCGTGTCCAGCACCTCCACCTCCAGCCCTTCGGACCCCAGGAAGTAGTAGCCGCAGTGCTCCGTGAACACCGCCACCTCGCGCAGCGCCTCGTCGCGCAGGCAGAAGGCGTCGCGGAAAAAGGCGTACGAGCCGTCCTCGAACGCCAGCCGCACGCTGGTGCCCGTAAAGTCGTACACCAGCAGGTGGTCTCGCTCCTCACCGCGGGTGTCGCGGACGTGCTGGCGGACGGCCTCCATCCAGCGGGGGGGGATCTCATGTCGGCTCATGGCGCTCCTTCGCAGCCGGTGGTCCGGCGGGTAAAGGTGATGGAGATCATCTTCCAGGCGCCTCCCTCGCGGACGAACTGGAATGCGTCCGTGCCGCAGTGGCTGAAGCGCTCGCCCAGGTGAAAGTCGTACGGCGCCCACAGCGTGGCCAGGTCGCCATCGATCTCCACGTCCGCGTCCCACATCCGCTCGATCAGCGCGTCGCTGCTGCGTCCCAGCCCGCGGATCCACTCGTCCGCGGAGCGCACCCCCACGCCGGTGGACGAGACGGAGACGATCTGGGCGCGCGGATGCATCAGCGTGCGCAGCGCGGCCGTGTCGCGCTCCTCCATCGCCGCGAACAGCCGGTTGGCGGCCTTGGTGACGGCATAGCGGGCGTCCGCCTCCTGGTCGGCCTCCGGAAGCGACTGCCGCAGCTGCTCCACGCGCTGGTGGGTGACCGACGCCAGGCAGTACCGTTCCACCATGGGCTCCATGGTGCCGCCCTGCACCTCGGCGCTCGCGAACCCGCACTCCGCGTCGCGAAAGCGGATCCACAGCCGCTGCGACTCGCGCAGCAGCCGCACGCGCGAGGTGTCCGTCCCCAACCGCGCGATCACTCGCGGATACACCTGGTTCAGCAGCGAGTCCTCCTTCTGGAACGCCAGCCCCGCGCACACGTTCATGTCCGTCTGCGTCCGCGCGTCCATGCACGACGGCGGATCGTCATCCTGCGCGCGCAGTGCGGCGGGCGTGCAGGCCAGGAGCAGTGCGGCGATACGGAGGATACGGATCATCAGCGGGACATGGCCGACGGTGGATAGGAGGAACCAGAGACGGTTTCTCACGCGGAGGGCACGGAGGGCACAGAGATCTTCATCCCCCGTGTCCTCCGTGCCCTCCGTGTGAGTCAGCCGGCCGGTGGATCAGCCCAGCGCGGAAAGGAGCGCGACGGCGGCGATGGCGACGCCGATGGCCGACTTGGCGGCCGTCGCCACCATCCGCCCCACGAACGCGCCCCACCCCACCCGCAGCGCCCCGCGGATCTCCGACGAGCGCGTAAGCTCCATCAGCGCCGCGCCGGCGAACGCGCCCACGAACGCGCCGATCACGCTGCCGATGAGAAGGATCGGCACGCCGACGAAGGCGCCCACGATGCCGCCCAGGATGGCGCCCCACGCCGCCCGCCGGCTGCCGCCGTACTTCTTTGCGTAGCGGCCGCCCAGCGTGAACTCCACCACCTCGCCGATGGCCGCCAGGACGAGGACGATGGTGATGGTCCCCCACCCCACCGTCTGGAAGTCGGTGGCGAAGCCGTAGCCCGCCACCCCCAGCACCTGCACCCAGGTGCCGGGAAGGCCGAAGGGGACCAGCAGCAGCCCCCCGATCTGGGACAGAACCAGCAGCGCGTACGCCATCCGCCCCCCTAGAAGTAGTCCTGCGAGATCCCCGCCATGGCCGGGCTCGTGCTGGACGGTCCGGAGCCGGTGCCGGAGCGCGCGGAGAGCATGTTCATCTTCAGCTCGAAGTCGCC
>DASTVC010000885.1:0-3286 GCA_035759295.1 Longimicrobium sp.
GGCAGGACCGGATCACGCCCCTCGGCAAACGCGCCGTACAGCTCCGACACCTCGCGCACCAGCACGTCGCGCGACCACCCGTCGCTCACGATGTGGTGCAGCGTGATGAGGACGGCCGTGTCCTCGTCATCAAGCCGCAGAAGCGTGACGCGCAGCAGCGGACCCGTCGCGAGGTCGAAGGGACGCTCGGCCTCCTCGCGCATGCGGCGGCGCAGCTCGCTCTCGCGCTCATCCACCGGCAGGTGGCGGAGGTCGATCTTCGCTGGCTGCACGGGCGCGGGCTCCCGCACCACCTGCACCGGCTCGCCGCCAACCGCGGGGAAGACCGTGCGCAGCGACTCGTGGCGGGCCACGAGCGCATCCAGCGCCCGCTCCAGCACGTCCGCGTCGAGCGCGCCGCCCAGCCGCAGCGCATACGGCATGTTGTACGCGACGCTCCGCGGCTCCATCTGCTGGATGAACCACAGCCGCTGCTGCGCGAAGGAGAGCGGCAGCGGCGCGTCGCGCGGCACGGGCACCACGGGCGGCGCCTGCGCGGCGTCGCCGGCGCGCAGCAGCGTGCCCACGCGCACCGCCAGCGCGGCCGGCGTGGGCGCCTCGAACAGCGCGCGAAGCGGCACCTCCACGCGGAACGACTCGCGCACCCGCGAGATCAGCCGCGTGGCGATCAGCGAGTGCCCGCCCAAGACGAAGAAGTCGTCGTCGCGGCCGACGCGCTCCTTGCGCAGCACCTCCGCGAAGATACCCGCCAGGATCTCCTCCATCGGAGTCCTCGGCGCCGCGAACGACTCCGCGGCGTCCGCGGTTTGCGGCTCCGGGAGGGCGCGGCGGTCCACCTTGCCGTTCGACGTCAGCGGCAGCGCATCCATCGAGACGAACGCGCCGGGCACCATGTACTCCGGCAGGCGCTGCTTGAGGAACGCGCGCAGCTCGGCCGCGGCCGGAGCATCCACGCCGTCGTGCGCGACGACGTACGCGGCCAGCATCCGCTCCTCCGACACGCCGCCGCGCGCGACGACGACGGCGTCCAGCAGCGACGGGTGCTCCAGCAGCGCCGCCTCTACCTCGCCCGGCTCGATGCGGAAGCCACGCACCTTCACCTGGAAGTCGACACGACCCACGAACTCCAGCGTGCCGTCCGGCAGCCAGCGGCCGCGGTCGCCCGAGCGGTACATCCGCGCGCCCGCCACGCCCCAGAACGGATCGGGGACGAAGCGCTCCGCCGACAACCCGGGACGGTTCAGGTAGCCGCGCGTGGTGCCCACGCCGGCCATGTACACCTCGCCCGGCACGCCCACCGGCACCGGCCGAAGCTGCGCGTCCAGCACATACAGCCGCGTGTTCGCGATCGGGCGGCCGACGGCGGGCGGGAACGGGCTCGGCTCGCAGCGCAGCGCCGTGAAGCGCACGCTGTGCTCCGTGGCCCCGTAGCCGTTGAAGAAGCGACGTCCCGGCGCCCAGCGCGCCACCAGCTCCGCGCTGCAGCTTTCGCCGCCCACCATCACCGCTTCCAGCTCGGGGAGGTCGGCGGGCGGGGTCACGGCCAGCGCGGAAGGCGTGATCTTCAGGTGCGTGATGCGCTCGGCGCGCAGCAGCTCGACCAGGCCCTCACCCGGCAGCATCGCATCGCGCGGCGCGACGACGAGCGTGGCCCCGGAGCAGAGCGCCGTGAACACGTCCAGCACCGACGCGTCGAAGTGCAGCGGCGCAAAGAGCAGCACCCGCGACTCGGGCCGGATGCCGTACACTCCGATGAACGCCGTCGTGGAGTTGCACACGCCGCGGTGCTCCACCAGCACGCCCTTCGGACGGCCCGTGGACCCGGACGTGTAGATCACGTACGCCAGGTTCTGCTCGGTGACGCCGCTCTCCGGCGCCGTCTCCGGGCGGTCCGCGAAGCCGTCGGCCGACACGCGCAGCGCGGGCGGGCCGTCCGCCGGGAGCGCGCTTTCCATCTCCGCGTGCGTGAGGACGAGGCGCGCGTCGGCGTTGGACAGGAGCCACGCCAGGCGCTCCGTCGGGCTGCCCGTGTCCAGCGGCAGGTACGCGCCGCCGGCCTTGAGCACCGCCACGAGCGCCACGATCATCTCCGGCGAGGGCTCGAAGTAGAGCCCCACGCGCACCTCCGGCCCCACGCCCCGCTCGCGCAGCACGTGCGCCAGCCGGTTCGCCGAGCGGTCCAGCTGGCCGTACGTCAGCGTCCGTCCGCCGAAGTCCACGGCCGGAGAGTCCGGCGCGCGGCGCGCCCGCGCCTCGATCAGGTCGTGCAGGCACACGCGGTCCGGGAACGGCGCCGAGGTCGCGTTCCACGTGTCCACCACCAGCGCACGCTCGCCGGCACCCAGGATCTCCAGCTCCGAGAGCCGCGCGTCGCCGCGCTCCGCGATCTGCTCCAGCACCCGCTGCAGCTGGCCCAGCATCCGCTCCACCGTCTCGCCGGAGAACCGGGCGGTGTCGTAGCGCAGGTTCAGCTGCAGCTCCTTGCCCGGCACGCCCATCAGCGACAGCGCGTACGTGTTCCACTCGATCCCGCGGCTGCCCGTGATCCGCAGCCCCGTCTCCGCCCCGCCCGTCCCGGCGCTCTCCACCGGGTAGTTCTCGAAGATGTAGTGGATGTCGAACAGCGGCACGCCACGCGGCACGTCGCTCCACCCCTGCACCTGCACCAGGGGCGAATACTCGTACTCGCGCGACTCCGCGCCCGCGCGCTGCAGATCGCCCAGCCAGGCACCCAGCCGCGCGTCCTCCGGCACCCGCATGCGCACGGGGAGCGTGTTGATGAACAGGCCGATCATCTCCTCCACGCCCTCCAGCGCCGGCGGGCGGCCGGAGACGGTGGTGCCGAAGAGCACGTCGTCGTCCCCGCTGTAGCGGGACAGGAGCAGGCCCCACGCGCCCTGGAGCACCGTGTTCAGCGTCACCCCGTGCCGCCGCGCCACCTCCTCCAGCCGCTCCGTCGCCGCGGGCGAAAGCCGCGTCCCCAGCTTAGCGCGGGGCACGCCGTCCGCCGCGGCCGCGCGGTCCGCCGGCAGCGTCGTGGGCGACGAGAAGCCCGCCAGCACGCCGCGCCAGTAGCGCTCGGCCGCGGCCGGGTCCTGGCGCCGCAGCCACGCCACGTAGTCGCGGTAGGGTCGCACGCGCGGCAGCTCCGCCGCCCCGCCGGCGCTCCACGCCCCGTACAGGCGCAGCACCTCGTCCAGCACGCGCGAGAACGACCAGCCGTCCGTCAGCAGGTGGTGCTGGCTCCACGCGAACCAGTGCGCATGGTCCCCCGCGCGGAAGAGGG
>DASTVC010000886.1:0-8086 GCA_035759295.1 Longimicrobium sp.
CGGGCTTTAGCCCGTGGCGGAGCCGGCGCGTGCGATGCGAAAGGCGTGGCGCGATTCCGTCCATGCGTCCTGGCCGGGGGCTATGGAGCGCTCGACGAAGCGCAGGTCGTCGCCGCGGGTGATGGTGAGCACGGTGGAGGCGCGGGTTCCGTAGACGTCGGTGCGGATGAAGGGCGCGGAAAGCTGCCGCTCGCGCTCGGTGCCCACGCCGGTGTCGGGGAGGGAATCGTCCGCGGCGATCACGCGGTCGGCCAGCGCCTCCCAGAGCGGCGCATCCCATCCATCCCCCTCCGCCGCGGCGAGCGCATCCGCCATCGCCGCCTTCGCGCGCACCACCTTGGGCCAGGGCGTGTCCAGCAGCGCGTTGCTCAACCCGTAGATCCCGGACTCCAGCCGCCGCACGCCATCGGTCCGATTGGAGACGTAGAACAATCCGCCGTCATCCCCCACCAGCAGGTTGAAACCATTGTACCGCGCCGCCCGTCCAGCCAGGTCGTGCGCGTACGCCTCCGCGTCCACCGAACCGCGCAGGAAGTCGGCGACCAGGGCGCCGCGCGACGGGGCGCCGGCCAGCTGCGCAAAGCCGGGGTCGCGGTAGTTGGTGACGGCGGCCACGCGCCCGCCGCGGGTCACGCCCATCCAGGTGCCGCCCTCACGCAGGTCGCGGCCGGCGAGGACGTCGGGCGCGTCGGCCCACCAGTCCGCGGGCGCGGTGGGGCGGGCGTAGAACTCGTCGCGGTTGGCGGCGATCACCAGCCGGTACGAAGGGTGCGCATCAAGCGCCAGCGCAATCAGGCACATCGGGTGCTTCCGCAGACCGTGAACAGGGCCGAACGCGCCGGGCGGAGTGGAGTATCAAGGCCGCCTCTGCGCTTCGGGAGGCATTCAAGTACCCCCATCGAGAGTACCCGAGCCATGCTGTCCTACCGCCGCCACTTTCTTTCGCCCGAGCACGAATGGGTGGTCTTCGTGCACGGGGCCGGCGGCAGCTCGTCCATCTGGTACCGGCAGGTGCGGGAGTTCCGCAAGGTCTTCAACGTCCTCCTCATCGACCTGCGCGGCCACGGCGACAGCCAGCCGCCGCTGCTGCTGCCGTTCGAGGGCGACCGCTACACCTTCGACGCGGTGTCGCGCGAGATCCTGGACGTGCTGGACCACGAGGAGGTGGCGTCGGCGCACTTCGTGGGCATCTCCCTCGGCTGCATCCTCATCCGCACGCTGGGCGAGATCGCCCCGGAGCGGGTTCGGAGCATGGTGATGGGCGGCGCCATCATCCGCCTGAACCTGCGCTCGCGGTTCCTGGTGACGATGGGGAACGCGTTCAAGCGCATCATGCCCTACATGTGGCTGTACCGTCTGTTCGCGTGGATCATCATGCCCCGCAAGCGCCACCGCGAAGCGCGCAACCTGTTCGTGACGCAGGCCAGGCGGCTGTGCCAGAAGGAGTTCATCCGCTGGTTCCGGCTGACGTACGAGGTAAACCCGCTGCTCGTCCGCCTGTTCGAGCAGAAGGAGCTGCCCATCCCCACGCTGTACGTGATGGGGGACGAGGACCACATGTTCCTGCCGTCGGTGACGGGCCTGGTGCGCCGCCACACGCGCTTCAGCAAGCTGGAGGTGCTGCCGGAGTGCGGGCACGTGGTGAACGTGGACCGGCCGGAGCTGTTCAACCTGCTGTCGATCGACTTCATCCGCGCCGCCACCCCCGCCTGATGCGCCTTCTCGCCGCGACACTCCTGACCTTCGCCCTCCCTGCTTGTGGTGGCGGCGAGGGCGCGAAGGACAACACCTCGCTGGTGGCCGCCGGCGACATCTCCAGCTGCTACTGGCGCGCGGACGAGTCCACGGCGCGGCTGCTGGACCACATCGGCGGCATCGTGGCGCCGCTGGGCGACAACGCCTACCCCAGCGGCAGCGACCACGACTACCGCCAGTGCTACGATCGCACCTGGGGTCGCCACCTGGACCGCACGCGCCCGGCGGTGGGGAACCACGAGTACAGGACGAAGGACGCGGCGGGGTACTTTCGCTACTTCGGTGCGCGGGCGGGGCCGGCGGGCAAGGGGTGGTACAGCTACGAGCACGACGGCTGGCACCTGGTGGTGCTGAACAGCGACGTGGCGCTGGGGCGCGGGTCGGAGCAGTACGACTGGCTGGTGGCGGACCTGCGCGCGCACCCCACGCGGTGCAGCCTGGCGTACTTCCACCACCCGCGGTGGAGCAGCGGGCGGCACGGCGGCAGGGAAAAGGTGGTCGATGCCTACCGCGCCATGTACGACGCCGGCGTGGACGTCATCCTGAGCGGCCACGACCACCACTACGAGCGGTTCGCGCCGATGGACCCGGTGGGGCGGATCGATCGCGAGCGCGGCATTCGCCAGTTCGTCGTGGGCACCGGCGGCGCGCCCTCGTACCGGCTGCGCGAGCGGGTGCACCACAGCGAGGCCATTGCCGCCCACGTGCGCGGCGTGCTGCGCCTGGAGTTCCGCCCGGACAGCTACAGCTGGGAGTTCGTCCCCGTCCCCGGCCGCGACTTTACCGACGCCGGCCAGGCGAGCTGCCACTGAGGCCGATTTCCTCGATCCGGCGTGCGCTTCGAAGGCGCGGCAGTTTCACGAAGAGGCGCAGAGAAGAAAAGAGAGGCCGCAGAGGACGATTTCCCGTTCTCTGCGGCCTCTCCGTCTGTCTCTTCGAGGCGCGTGCCACCCAACGCCGATGACGTGCTGAACTTCGCGCAAACCAGTCATCCTGAGAGCGGCGCCGCGCACAACCTGCTGGTACGATGTACTTTGGCGCCGACCGAAGGACCCTGCCGGCAGAACCGTGGAGCTGGATTCCGGCCGCGAGACCTGCCCCTCGCGGGCGGACAGAAGGTCCTTCGGTCGCAAGCAGTTGCGCAGGTTGAAGTTCTGCGTTGCGCTTCCTCAGGATGACTGATTTGGTGATCCGGTCGAACGAGGTTTGGCAAAAGGCTCCAAGTACGCCGCCCACGCTGGACCCTGCCAAACGCCGCGGCCGCAGCGCCGGCCGAAGAAGTCAGTCGAGTGACAAACAAGCAGTCATACAAGAAAATTCGGGAAATAAGAAAGCTTGCCGTGGCGGGAGAGGTGCTATATTGTGTTACACTATCCCGTTGCAGCTGAGGCTCCGTTCCATGCTCCACCCGGTCTACCGCGCGTCCCGCATCGGGTTCGCACTGGTTCTGCTCCCCGTCTTTCTCGGGTCTGCCTCCGGCGCGCCGGCCCCCGGCCTCGCCGCACCCATCGAGCAGCCGGCGCCGCGGCAGTTCGCCTCCCCCCGGCTCTCCGCCGATTCTCCCACGCTGGTCACCGCCACCATCCCCTGCATCTCCGGCACGTGCGAGGTGCAGATCCACACGCCGCTGACCGTCGCGCCCATCAAGCCGCTCGCCGCCCGCACCCGATGAGCGAGTAAACCCGCTGCTGGGAAAGCGACAGGCCCGGTCCCGCCTCGCTGCGCTCGCCGAACGGGGCTTCAACTTCACGTCCACTACCTCATGAGGTATCTCAGCACAGCCGGCATTGCGTTGCTGCTCGCGGCGGCATGTGGGGATGCGCCTCGCACCGAGAATGGAGCGGAGCCGCCGCAGGCCGTTGGGCGCGCTGCCCCGCCCGCCGACAGATGCCTGGGGTACGGGCCGGACACCGTGACGATCACGGGAAAGCTGGAGCGGCGGACGTACCCCGGACCGCCCAACTACGGCGAGAGCCCGGACGACGAGCCTGAGACAGGCTTCTACGTGGTGCCCGACGCGCCGCTGTGCACGCACATGGACCCGGATACCATGTACGGTCCCCTCACTGACGTGCGCCTGGTGCAGATGGTGCTGGATTCCGCCGGATACGCGCGCTCGCGGCCGCTGCTGGGCACGCACGTCCGCGCGAGCGGCACCCTGTTCGCCGCGCACACCGGCCACCATCACGCGCCGCTGCTGATGAGCTTCCCCACCATCCAGCCGCTGCCGTAGCCTCCTTCCTTGCGGCGGCTCCCGCGGCGGGCGCATCATCCTCGCGACCTCCATCGCGCCCCACGCCCGCCGCTCCCTGATGCATCCCGATCGTCGCCTCGTCCGCCTTGCGCTCGCGCTGCTGCTGACCACCGCTCCGGCGGGGGCGCAGGGGCGGCCGAACATCGTGTTCCTGTTCTCGGACGACCACGCGGCGCACTCCATCTCCGCGTACCGCGCGCACCTGCCGTACGGCGCGCGGCTGCCCGACACGCCCAACCTGGACCGGCTGGCGCGCGACGGCATGCTGTTCCGCAACGCGTTCGTCACCAACTCCATCTGCGGGCCCGCGCGCGCCACGGTGCTCACCGGGCAGTACGGCCACCTGAACGGGGTGATGACCAACCGCGAGGCGCTGCATCCCACCCACCTCACCTTTCCGCGCCTCATCCACGACGCCGGCTACCAGACGGCGCTCTTCGGCAAGTGGCACCTGCGCAGCCAGCCGCAGGGCTTCGACCACTACGAGATCCTTCCCGGGCAGGGGCCGTACTACAACCCCACGCTGGTCTCCCAGCGCGGCGATACGGCGCGGTACACGGGCTACACGCTCGACATCGTCACCGGACGGGCGATGGAGTGGATGCGGACGGCGCGCGACGCGGAACGGCCGTTTCTGCTGATGCTGAACTTCAACGCGCCGCACCGCTGGTGGGATCCCGGGCCGGACCAGCTGGGGATGTTCCGAGACACGACCTTCGAGGAGCCGTCGACCTTCTGGGACGATGGATCCGGCCGCGCCTCGCCGTCGCGCAACCCGGAGATGAAGATCGCGCTGGACCTGTTCGACCGCGACCTGAAGCTGGTGCCACCGGACGGTCTTACGCCGGAGCAGCGGACGGCGTGGGACGCGGCGTACGGTCCGGAGAACGCCGCCTACCGCGCCGCCGCGCCCGCCGGCGACGACCTGACCCGCTGGCGTTTTCAGCGCTACATCGCCGACTATGCGCGTGTCGTCGCGGCACTGGACCGCGAGGTGGGGCGCGTGCTGGACTATCTCGACCAATCGGGGCTGAGCGAGAACACGCTGGTGGTCTACGCGTCGGACCAGGGCTTCTTCCTTGGCGACCACGGCTGGTTCGACAAGCGGTGGATGTACGAGGAGTCGCTGCGCATGCCGCTGCTGGTGCGCTGGCCGGGCACCATCCGCCCGGGCGCCGTGAACGGGGATCTGGTGATGAACCTGGACCTGGCGGAGACCTTCCTGGAGGCCGCCGGCGCGCAGGTACCGCGCGAGATGCAGGGCCGCAGCCTGCTCCCCCTCCTCCGCGGCGCCACCCCGGCCGACTGGCGCGACGCCATCTACTACCAGTACTTCGAGTACCCCGGCTGGCACAGCGTCCGCCGGCAGTACGGCGTGCGCACGCAGCGCTACAAGCTCATCCACTACTACGAGACGGGCGAGTGGGAGCTGTTCGACCTGGAGCAGGACCCCGACGAGCTGCGCAGCGTCCACGGCCAGCCCCGGTACGCCGCCGTCACCGCGCAGCTGGAGCGCCGGCTGGCCGAGCTGCGCCGGGAGTACGACGTGCCGGAGCAGGATCCGGTGCCCTACCTGCCCAGCGATGTGCCTCCCGAATGGCGCCGCCCCAACCCGCCCCCGGACGTGGTCCCAGCCGCCGCCGCGCACGGCCATCCCTGACGCGTGATCCGTCGTCATCCACAAACGCAGCCTTGCGGATGGATGACGCCGGGCCCCATCATCCGGCCGGACGTTCATCCTTCCCCTGCCCCGCCCGCATCGTCCCATGGACCGCAACCGCCTGATCGCCATCGCCGTGGGGATTGCCCTCGTGGCGTTTCTGCTGGGCTTTCTTCCGCAGTGGTCGCGCGCCAACGGGCTGCGCGACCGGCTGGATACGGCGCAGCAGGAGCTGAAGATGGCTCGGGTCGAGGGGCAGATCGGCGCCGCGCTCACCGAGTCGCTGCGCAGCAACTACGAGCGCGCGCGGCAGCTGATGACGGAGGTGTACGCCACGCTGCAGGCCACCGCGCCGTCGCTGCAGGGCACCCAGCGCCGCGAGGTGGACGCCCTGCTGGCCCAGCGCGACGAGATGATCACCCTGCTGGCCCGCGCCGCGCCCGAAAGCAGCCAGCGGATGATGCTGATCTACGCGCGCTACCACAACGCATTCCACCCCCGCGCCGCGCCCGCCACCACGCCCGCGCCGTAGCCCTCGGTCGCGGGGGATGCGAAGCGGAGCGCGGAGGCCCGATTCGCCCGGCGCGTTGACGGCAGGAGAATTGCTGGGTAGGTTCAGGAGAACGAAACGAGAAGGGGAGTAGCTTACCGGCGAGAAAGCCGGCGGCCGGATCGTCAAGACTGCGGGCTCGCGTCCGCACGGTCCGGTTGGGACGCTGGTGCCCGCAGGGGCGCTCATCGTCAGGGCGAGACCTTCGTCGCAGGGGGCGGCCGCGTGGCCGCGCCCCGGACGAGGGGCTCGCCTTTTTTCGTGTCCAGACCGCGCGCACGAGCGCGGCACTGTGGAGGATCGATACGGACTTGAGTGGACATGTCTGGCCCTACGTGGCCTTCACCGCCCTGGTGCTGGTGATCCTGGCCATCGACCTGGGCGTGATCAACCGCAAGGCGCACGTGGTAAAGGTGCGCGAAGCGGGGCTCTTTGCGGGTCTTACGGTGGTGCTGGCCGGCCTTTTCGCCGCCGCCATCTGGATGCGCTACCTGCCGGTGCAGGGGGTAGGCGGGCACCAGGACGCGCTGTCGTTCCTGACCGGCTACATGATCGAGCTGGCGCTGAGCGTCGACAACATCTTCGTCTTCGTCCTGATCTTCGCCTACTTCAAGGTACCCCCCAAGTACCAGCACCGCGTGCTGTTCTGGGGCGTGCTGGGGGCGCTGGTCATGCGCGGGGTGATGATCGCCGCGGGGGCGCTGCTCATCGAGCGGTTCCACTGGATCATCTACGTGTTCGGCGCGTTCCTGGTGTACACGGGCATCAAGATGGCCACCCAGGACGAGATGGACATCGAGCCCGAGAGCAACCCGGCGCTCCGGCTCATCCGCCGCGTCTTTCCCGTGACCAGCGACTACCGGGAAAAGCACTTCTTCGTCAAGGAAACCATCGGCGGCAAGCTGCGCATGGCCGCCACGCCGCTGTTCGTGGTGCTGGTGATGGTGGAGACCACCGACCTGATCTTTGCGGTGGACAGCATTCCGGCCATCTTCGCCATCACCCGCGACCCGTTCATCGTCTACACCAGCAACGTGTTCGCCATCCTGTGCCTGCGGTCGCTGTACTTTCTGCTGGCGGGGGTCATCGACAAGTTCCACTTCCTCAAGCTGGGCCTGTCCGTGGTGCTGGGGTTCATCGGCGTGAAGATGCTGGCCAGCGGGTACTATCACATGCCCGTGTGGATCTCGCTGGTGGTGGTGGCTGGCGTGCTGATCGGCTCGGTGGTGCTGTCGCTGATGTTCCCCAAGCAACTCGAGGAGCATGACTGCGTCTCGCACGATCCGCTGGACGAGGGCGACGACCCCGTGCGCCCCATCCTGCCGCCGGAAGGCGAGCGCCGCAGCCGTGAGCGGGCGTGAGGTGAACGGGTGAACGGGTGAACGGGTGAACGGGTGAACGGGTGAACGGGTGAACGGGTGAACGGGTAAGGGTTGTCATCCCGAGGCCCGGCCGCAACACACTTTCTTATCGCGCCGCCGGTCGCAGGGCCGAGGGATCTACTGTCGGCCTGCTCGAACCTGGACGCGGCAGCCCGCACCGCCGCCGCGGACGCGACATCGCCTGACCTGGCCGATTTCCGTTCGGTGGATGACAACGCGAAGCCCTTCCCGGCCTCCGGGAAGGGCTTCGCGCGTATCGATGCTCAGACGAAATCAGGAACAGGGCACTGATAAAGCGGACGGTGTCATTCTGAGAGAGGCGCGCGCTCCGTCCCTTCCATTCGCACCATCGCCTGTGCGCCGACCGAAGAATCTTTATCGGGAACGGGCGGGGTCCTTCGCGCCGAAGCCGACGTAGCCGACAGGACCGTGCGCCCCATCGTAGAGTTTCTTCGGTCGGCGCACAGGCAAGAGTGCGACTCGAA
>DASTVC010000887.1:0-11602 GCA_035759295.1 Longimicrobium sp.
CCGGGTCAATGCCGCTTCCCCGCACCACCACCGCCACCGTACGCAGCAGGATGCGCAGGTCCTCCGCCAGCGACACGCGCTGCGCGTAGCGGGCGTCCAGCCGCAGCCGCTCGCGCCAGGGAAGCCCGTTGCGGCCGCTGACCTGCGCCAGGCCGGTGATGCCGGGGCGCACCCACAGCTTGGGGCGCACCTCGTCGTCGTACAGCCGCTCCTGCTCCACCAGGTCCGGGCGCGGGCCCACCAGCGACATGTCGCCCCGCAGCACGTTCACCAGCTGCGGAAGCTCGTCCAGGCTGGTGACGCGCAGCAGCCGGCCCACGCGGGTCACGCGCGGGTCGCGCGGCACCACCAGGGTGCTGCCGTCGGGAAGGAGCGCCGCGGGGGCGCCGGGGCGCATCGTGCGGAACTTGAGGATGCGGAAGGGCCTGCCGCCGCGCCCCAGCCGCGGCTGCAGAAAGAAGACGGGCAGGCCGGAGTCGGCCACGACGGCCGCGGCGGTCAGCAGCAGCACCGGCGACAGCAGGACGAGGAGCACGGCGGCGGCCGCGCGGTCCAGCGCCGGCTTGCCCCAGCGCGCGTAGGCCCCCGCGCCGCGCGGCGAGGGGGCCTCGTTTCCGTGCGTCACCCCCGGCCCCGTCAGCGGCGGAACCGGTGGGCCACGTCGAGCACCGCGTTGGCCACGTCGTCCACGTCCGAGGCCGAGAGCCCGGGGTGCAGCGGCACGCTGATGGCGCGCTCGAAGCCGTCGAACGCCACCGGGTAGTCCTCCGGCTGGTACCCGTAGGTGTCGCGGTAGAACGGGTGCAGGTGCACGGGGATGAAGTGCACGCTGGTGCCGATGTTGCGCGCCGCCAGCTCGCGGATGAACTCGTCGCGGCCGATGGTGAGGGTCTCGGGGCGGATGCGGAGGACGTACAGGTGCCAGGCGTGCTCCACCTCGGCCCGCTCCACGGGAAGCTCCAGCGAGTCGTGGCTCGCGAACGCCTCGTGGTAGCGGGCCACCACCTCGCGGCGGCGCTCCTGAAAGCCGTCCAGCTTGCGCAGCTGCCAGAGCCCGAGCGACGCCATGATGTCGCTCATGTTGTACTTGTAGCCGGGCATGGTGATCTCGTACGACCAGCTGCCGCCGCGGTCGTAACGGTTCCACCCGTCGCGGCTCATCCCGTGCCGGCTCACCACCCGCGCCTGGTCCAGAAAGTCCTGCGACGCCGTGAGCGCGCCGCCCTCGCCGGTGACCAGGTTCTTGGTGGCGTAGAAGCTGAACGCCGCCGGGTTGTCACCCGCGCCGATGCGCTGCCCCTTGTACGACGCGGGGAGCGAGTGGGCGGCGTCTTCCAGCAGCAGCAGGCCGCGCTGCTTCGCCATGTCGCGCAGCGGGTCCAGGTCCGCCGGGTGCCCCGCGAAGTGCACGGGGACGAGGGCGCGGGTGCGCGGGGTGAGCGCCGCCTCGACGGCCGCGGGGTCGATGTTCAGCGTGTCGGCCTCCACGTCCACCAGCACCGGGCGCGCGCCCAGGTGCTCCACCACGTTGGCCGTGGCGGCGAAGGTGTAGGTGGTGGTGATCACCTCGTCGCCGCGCCCCACCCCGGCCGTGGCCAGGGCCGTGTGCAGCGCGGCGGTGCACGAGCTTACCGCCAGGGTGCCGGGGGCCCCCAGGTAGGCCTGGAAGTCGGTCTCGAAGCGGCGGGTCTTGGGGCCGGTGGAAAGCCAGCCGGACCGCAGCGTGTCGGCGACCTCCGCGATCTCCTCCTCCCCCAGCGACGGGGGAGAGAACGGCAGGAACTCGCGGCGGGTGGCCGAGGGAAGATCGACGGACATAACGGCTTTCGAGCGATCGGGTGGGTGGGGCGCGGCGAGCCTTCCCGGTACTTCAAAATACGCGCGTTTCCACGCGTCGCCAAGGGGACGGACGGATCAGCCCCCGGCGGCCGGGAGGACGGAGCGCAGCAGGTCGTCCATCCTGCGGGTGTACGCCTCCTCGGTGTACGCCCCCCTTATGAACGTCTGGTAGGCCAAAGCGTTGGCGCGCAGCAGACCGCGGTCGCCGTCCAGCCGCCGCAGCAGCGCGGCGGCGGCCTCCGGGTCCCGCGCCGGGACCACGAAGCCGCGGCCCTCGGCCAGGAGGTCGCGGTTGGAGACGATGTCGCACGCCACGGGGCACAGGCCGAAGAAGCCGGCCTCCAGCATCACCCGCGCCAGCCCCTCGGCGTAGCGCGAGGGAAAGTAGAACACGGCGGCGCGGCGGTACTCGTCGTACAGCGCCGGGCCCGTGACCTCGCCCCGGTACTCGATGTCGCCCGCCGCGTGGGCGGCGCGCACCCGCTCCAGCAGCGCGTCCTCGCCGGTGGAGGGGGGGCCCACCAGGACGAAGCGGAAGCGGCCGCCGCGCAGGCGCCGCGCCACCTCGATGAAGTCGTCCACCCCCTTGGCCGAGAACAGCCGCGTCACCAGCAGCACCCCCAGCGGCGAAGCGTCGTAGTCCCGCTCCCCCGTGGCGGGGACGGAGACGGCGCTGCCGATGTACGACATCTTGGCGGCGTGCCGGGGAAAGCGCGCCGCCATCCACGCCAGGTCGCCCCGGTTCTGGAAGAGGAACGCCTCGCTGCGGCGCAGCGCCCCCTCCACCAGGAACAGGTACACCCGGCGCAGCGCGGCGTACGCGGGCCCCGGCGCCGAGAAGGTGCGGCCCAGGCCGGTGACGGTCACCAGCGAGCGCACGCCGGCCAGGGACGCCAGCAGCGGCCCGAAGAGCACCAGCTTGGTGGAGAAGAAGTGCACCAGCGCCAGCCGCCGACGGTTGCGCCGCAGGTACGCCAGCAGCCGCAGCAGCGGCAGCCCGTCGCGCGGGCCGGCGCCCTCGCGCAGGTCCACCCGCAGGTAGCGGTCGGCGGAAAGGCCGGGGACGGAGTCGGGAAGCCCGTAGGTGACGCGGGCCACCCGCGACAGCCGGCCGAACGCCAGCCGGTAGTCGGTGACGGGGAGCGTCTTGTTGACGACGTACAGCACCTCCACGCGGCCGTCCGCCGCGCCGTCTCCCTCTCTCATCGCCCCCGCGGCGCCGGCCGGAGCCGGGTGCCCGGGGGCCGCGCTCCGCTCCGGCGCCGCGGACGCGCTCACGGCGCGCTCTGCTCGTAGTACGCCACCATGTCGCGCGGCCGCAGGCGCGCGTGCGACTTGCGGCCCACGAAGTAGAAGGACGAGGCGCTGTCGCGCTGAAAGCGGTAGGGGATCTTCTGCTCCACCATCTGCGCGGCCGAGGCGGCCAGCTTGACCGCCTTTCCCATGGTCCGCGAGCCGGTGACCCCGCGCGCCAGGTGCTCCACCGTCCACAGCAGCTGCACCCCCGCGCCCATGGCGATCCCCGAGTCCTCCTCCGTGAAGTCGCGGAAGAGCCAGCGGTGGCCGCTGTGGGTAAAGCGGGTGAAGTCGTACGCGTTGGCGTGCACGTGCTGCAGAAAGGGGGTCTCGGCGTAGACCAGGCCGCCCGGGCGCAGCACGCGGTGGATCTCGGCCACCACCCGCCACGGGTCCAGCACGTGCTCCAGAACATACTGGATCCACACCGCGTCCACGCTGCCGTCGCGCAGGGGGATGGCGTGGGCGTCGGCCACCAGGTGCGTGCGCTCCGACGCGTACACGTCGAACCCGACCACCTCCACCCCGGGCGACTGGTACAGGGCGTCGGTGCCGATCCCCTGCGTTCCCCCGCCTACCACCAGCAGGAGCGGCGAGCGCCCGGGGATCCCCTCCAGCCGCGCCGTGAAGGCCCGGGCGTTGCGGCGCGCCAGCTCCACGGCGCCCGAGCGCAGGGCGTGGTCCTTGAGCCAGGTCTTGAGCACGTTCTGGCGAAAGGGGACCACCGGCGCGGCCCCGCTCCGCGTCACGTCGTCGCGCGAAAGGATGGACTCGTCCCAGTCCACCAGCACCGGCTGGCCCCGCACCGTGCCGAACGCCCCTTCCGCGGCCAGCCGGCACGCGGGCCCGGTGCAGCGGAGCGCGGCCGCGTCGCCCGCCAGCCCGGCCCCGCACGCGGGGCACGCCAGCAGCGGCCGCACTCGTTCCCAATTCGCCAGCATGAAGACGCTCTCCGGTTCCATCCCGGGTGATTTTTCACCGTCCCACAATCCGGTCGTACTCACGGCAAACCCCCGCCACGTACGCGGCCGTGGAGAAGCGCTCCAGCGCCCGTTCGCGCGCCGCGTTCCCCAGCGTGCGGCGCAGCGGCTCCGAGGCCAGCAGCCGCTCCAGCGCGTCGGCCAGCGCCGCGGGGTCCGAAGGCGGCACCAGCAGCCCGGTCCGCCCGTCCACCACCTGCTCGGGCACGCCGGCGATGCGGGTGCCCACGACGGGGATCCCCAGCGCCATGGCCTCCAGGTGGGTGCGGGGAAACCCCTCGGTGCCCCGCACCTGCACCGTACCCCCGGGAAGCTGCAGCCGCTCGTGGCTCACCGACGGAAGCACCGTCACGTCGGCCAGCTGGTAGAACGGAAACGGGTCCGCCTGCCAGCCGGCAAAGGTGAGGTTGTCCACCCCCTGCTCGCGGCACAGCTCCCACAGCCACGCGTGGTACTCGCCGGAGCCCTCGGGAAAGTCGCCCACCGCCAGGAACACCACGCGGTCCCGCCACCCCCGCCGGTTCAGCTCCGCCACCGCCCGGATCAGGTGGTGGTGGCCCTTGAAGGGCGCCACCGAGGCAAAGCAGCAGACCACCAGCCGGCCCCGCGCCCGCATCCCCGCGGGCCACGCGGGGGGCGGGGCGCCGGTGGGCGGCACGCGGGTGCCGTTGTAGACGGTGACCGCCTTGCGCCGCCCCCCCGGCGAGAGGGTGTCGCGCACCCCGTCGGAGACGGTGATGATGCGCTCCGCCCCCGCCTCGTACAGAAAGCGCCCCGCCCTCCCCAGCGGCATCTCTCCCCGCAGGTGCGCCACCACCGGCACCCCGGCCAGGCGCGCCGCGGGCATGGTGAGCAGCGCCGCGCGCGGCTCGTTCACGTGAACCAGGCCGATGCGCTGTTCCCGCAGCAGCCAGCGCACGCGCCGGGTGATGGGAAGCAGCTCGCCGGCCGCGATGCGCAGGCGCTGCAGCAGGGAGGTGCGGAAGAGCGCGCCGCCGTGCCGGCCCAGCGCCCCCTCCGGCGAGATCACCGTCACCGGCAGCCCCGCCTGGCGAAACGCCTCCGCCACCGGCCCCTCGCCCATCACCAGCACGTGCGGCTCCACGTGGGAGGGCAGGTGGCTCACCAGCTCCAGCAGGCTGCGCGGCGCCCCCGCCATGCGCTGCGGATACCCGATCACGTACAGCACCCGCAGCGTCGCCTTCCGTTTCTCTCCCGCTTCCGCCGCGCGCGGCGCGGACGCGGTGCCGGCCGCGGTCCCGGCGGAGCGAAAACGCATGTCGTGTGCCCGTGGGTCTTCCGGCGCGCCGCTCACGACGGGGCCGCCCCGCCACCGCCCGGCGCGCGCATCCACACGTAGTGGTTGTGGTGCCCGCCCAGCCGGTTGACGGTGTTGCGGGCCGCGCGCCCCAGCGAGCGGCGCAGCGAGCGGAGCGGGCGCTTGCCGCGCATCCCCCCCAGCCGCAGCACCTCGGCGCCGCCGAAGCCGGTGCGCCGCGCCAGGTGGGAAAACGAGTCCGGGGTGAAGAACTGGATGTGGTCCTCGTGGAGCACCGAGCCGGCCAGCGACGGCGCCAGCTTCACCATGGCGAACATGCGGCCGGTCACGGCGGGCGTCTTGAGGACCAGGAACCCGCCGGGGCGAAGGAGCGAAAGGGCGCGCGCGACGAACGCGGCGGGGTCCGTCAGGTGCTCGATGACGTCCCACATGGTCACGGCGTCGTACCCGCCCTCGAACGGCAGGGTGAGAAAGTCCCCCGCCACCGCGTCCAGCCCCCGCGAGCGGCACAGCTCCACGGCGGGGACGGAGATGTCCGTCCCCGTCACGCGGTACCCCGCCTCGCCGGCGGCGGCCATGAACTCGCCGTTGCCGCACCCCACGTCCAGGATGCGGCCCCCGGCCGGGAGGCGGGCGGCGAACTCCGTCCGCAGGCGCTCGCGGATGGCGGCCTGGAACACCGCGTCCTCGCGAAAGCCGGCGTACTCGTCCTGGTACAGCTCGTCCAGCGCGTCGGCCTCGGGCGCCGGGATCGCGGCGAAGCGGTGGCCGCACCCGGCGCAGGCGCGGTACGTCCACGACCCGCGCGAGAACAGGCGCCGCAGGCGGACGCCCCGGCAGACGGGGCACTGCACGTCGTTCATACCGTCCTGACTGATTCCGTGTGCACTCGACCTGTCCTTTTTTGGTTCACCGCGGATTCCGTTGCACGCCACGCCTGGCGGGAAGCGGTGGCGGCTCACCATACGCGACACCGTATCCTGCGCGTCGGCAGGGGCAGGGCGCACCGGGCTGCCCTGGGGACGTCGGGAACGGCAGGCAGATGGACGCGCGGCAGGGAGCCATCCGCGTTTTTTTCTGGAACACCTTTCCCGCCGCAGTGCCCCCGCGGCCCACCAATCCGGCTTCACCCGAGGCGCGATCCCGCGAACCGTCCCCTCGCGCGGACCTCTGCGGGAACGCCCCCGGCCTTTTCGCGGGCCCGGGCTTCTCCAGATCGCGCATCGGGTGTTCGTGGAGGCCGGCTCCGGTGCGCTTGCGGCAGGACGTCCGCGCCGGCTGGGGACGAGGATGGCGGAATAGGTGTCTCCCAAAAAATGCGGATGGCCCCCTGCCGCTCTTCCCTACCGCTGCCGTTCCCGACGCGTCCACACACGCGTGGAGTAACCCTCGCCCGCCGCCGTGCCCTGACACCCTTCCACTGCATCGGGTCACCTCGCCCCTGGGAGTGCGCGACCGCAGTTTGCAACCCGATCCGCGATGAAACCCCTTTTTTCACGCGGAGTCGCGGAGGAGAAGGGAGAGTCGCGAAGAACGGCTGGCCGGACCTCCACACTCCTCCGCGTTCTCCGCGTCTCCGCGTGGGATCGTCGCCGGTCCGGGTGCACGGCAGGATACGGAAGCCGGGATCACTCGATGGATCCGTTGAAGGCGGCCTGTCCCGTCCCCCGGGCCGGGGCGCGGGCGGCGCCCGTGCGCGCGGCGAGCACGTCGTGGAACAGGCGGCCGTAGCGTTCGGCCACCGCGGAGGGGGCGAAGGCGCGGGCGCGCTCCCGCCCGGCCGCCCGCAGCCGCTCGCGGAGCGCGGGGTCGCCCAGGACGCGCAGCAGCGCCGCGGCGAGCGCCTCCGGGTCGCCGGGGGGGACCAGGACGCCGTGGCGCCCGCCCTCCAGGATCTCGCCCGGTCCGTAGGGGCAGTCGGTGGCCACCACCGGCGCGCCCGCCGCCATGGCCTCCACGATCACGTTGCCGAACCCCTCGTACTCGGAGGAGAGGACGAAGACGTCTGCCTCGGCCATGTACGCGGCGGGATCGGGGCGAAACCCCT
Source organism: Longimicrobium sp. (assembly GCA_035759295.1). GTDB lineage: Bacteria > Gemmatimonadota > Gemmatimonadetes > Longimicrobiales > Longimicrobiaceae > Longimicrobium. The sequence continues at coordinate 7,442 of DASTVC010000887.1, forward strand.
CGAACGAGACGGCGCCGTCCACCCCCAGCGAGGCCGCCAGCGCGCCCAGCTCGTCCCGCAGCGGCCCTTCGCCCAGGATGCGCAGCCGGGCGGGGACCCGCTCGCGCACCCGCGCCAGGGCGCGCAGCAGCACGGGATAGGCCTTCTGCGGCACCAGCCGGCCGCACGCCACCAGCACGGGATCCTCCCCCGCCGGCCGGGTCGCGGGGGCCAGCGGGGGAGGCGCGTCCTCGTCCATCCCCGCGTTGGGGATGACGGACACGCGCCCCGCCAGGCCCGGGATCATCCGCTGCAGCTCGTCGCCCACGCCGCGGGAAAGGGCCACCACGGCGTCGGCGCGCGGGTACAGCGCGCGCATCCCCGCGCGGATGGCCCCGCGGACGGGGGCCGGAACGCTCCGCAGGGCCGCGGAGGGCGGGTTCTGCACCCCCGCCACCACGGCCGGGCGGCCGGCGAGCCCGCGCGAGGCCAGGAGCGCCACGCAGTTGGCGTGGTCCATGAACGAGCAGAGCACGTCCGGCCGCTCGGCCGCCAGCAGCCGCCGCAGCGGGCGCGCCGCGCTGCGCATGCGCCCGCCGGGGAGCGGGTGGTAGCGCACGTCCGCCGCCAGCTCCCCCTCGTACGACCCGCCGCCCCGCGCCACGGCCACGGAAACGCGAAAGCGCCCCCGGTCCAGCGCGTTGGCCACGCGCACCAGGTGCTTCTCGGCCCCGCCGCCGCCCAGCGCGGAGGTAAAGAACAGCACGTGCACCCGCGCGTCCCCCGTCACGCCGGCTCCGCCCGCGGCGCGCCCGGCGCCCGCTGCTCGCGCGCGGCTGGCCGCGGCTCCCACGCGCCCAGGTCCACCCCCCACTCGCGGGCCAGCCGCGCGTTGTGGGGCGCGAACGACGCGCGCAGCTCCCGCAGCGTCTCGGCGTCGTCAGTGGAGCGCTCCAGTCGGCCGCTGGCGGCCACCCCCATGTACCCCTTGCGCAGCACCGAGCGCAGCAGCCCCCGGGGGAGCACCGCCCCGGCGCGGCGGGCCAGCCGGTGCAGCGCCGCGCTGCGCACCCGGTACGACTCGTTGTGCCGGTGGAAGGAGAAGTCGGCGTAGAAAGACGGGTCGATCCCCACCCGCTCCGCCAGCCGCAGCAGCAGCGCGCGCGGGTCGCGCCACATCTCCTCGGCCAGGAGCACGTGCATCCGCTCGCGGGGAAACACCTGCGCCCAGCGCGCCAGGTGCTCGGCGTAGCGGCTGTAGCCCACGTCGTTGCGCCAGATCTCCACCTTCCCCCCCCAGCGCGGGTCGGTGAGCGCCCGCGCGTCGCCGCCGGCGCCCAGGCTCACGAAGTCGCGAAAGGTGGCGTCGGGGCGAAGCACGCCCAGGTTGTTGCGGGTGTAGCGGAACGACGAGTACACCCGCTCCGCCGGCTCGCGCAGCAGAAAGACCACGTGCGGCGGGCGGTCCATCGCGGCCAGCACCCGCGGCGCCGTCTGCTGGTAGAGGTAGTGCGTGGTCCCTTCCAGCAGCAGGGGCGGCGGCGCGGAGCCGGCGTCCTCGTCCGGAAAGAACGACGCGTACGCGGCCAGCCCGTGCTGGTGCACGTTGCGCGCGGGGTCCAGCAGCGGGTGCCCCGGGTCCAGGAGGAAGTTGGTCTCCTTGACGGAGGAGCCGCGCACGGACGGGTGCGCGGCCAGCCAGCGAAAGAGCGAGCTGGTGCCGCACTTGGGCGCGCCGGCGATGACCAGGTCAGGCAGTCGCATGCCGCAGCACCATCCGGGGCCGCCTGCGCAGCACGCCCATCCACCACATGATCGCGATCCCGGGGATGATGCTCTGCAGCCACCCCACGATCTCGGACGAGGTGGGGTTCATCAGCAGCGTGAGCGCGTACAGCACCCACACGGCGGGGATGGCGGCGTTGCGCCGCAGCAGCGCCGCCAGCCACCAGTGGAACATGCCGTAGAGCAGGTAGATCATCACCACGCCCGGGTAGTAGAAGTTCCAGTACGCCTCGCCCATGGCGCCGGGCGGAATGCCGGCGCCCTGGATGATCTCGCCGGGGCGCATGGCCTCTTCGTGGTAGATGTAGGCGTTGGTCATGGGGCCTACGCCGCGGGGCTTTTCGGGCCACACGGCGCGGGGGACGAAGAACAGGATGGCCGCCAGGTACGACTGCCCGTACAGAAAGTCCACCCGGTCGGGCACCTTGGCCACCAGGGGGAGGAACGCCCCGGTCTCGCCGCGGTTGTGCATCTCCTCCTGCCCCGCGACCACCATCTCCGCCACGTTCACGTCCGTAAGGATGGTCCAGTCCACCTGGCCCGTGTACGTACTTTCCCGCAGCGCGCCCAGGGCGCCCACCAGGAAGATGGCCGTCATCCCCAGGAGCACGCCCCGGGCAGCCGGGACCTTCTGGGTGCGGATCATCCACACCACCACGAAGAGCACGGCGGCGTCGATGACGGACGACCGCGAGCCCGAGAGCAGAAAGCTGATGGGGATCACCAGCGCGGCGGTGGCCCAGAACAGGGGCTTGCGCGTGGTGGTGGCATCGACGGCGAACCAGATGAGCGCCGCGGTGGTGCCGGTGAGGATGAGCACGCTGAAGTGCCCCAGCCCGGCCACCGCGCGAAAGCGCCCCAGGCCAAAGCTGGCCAGGTGGGCGCCGATGCCGCCCCGCATGCGCATGAAGACGGCGAACAGAACCAGCGAAAAGCCCACCACCGCCAGCGCCTTGGGGGCGGCCGCGCGGGCCCGCAGGTACTCCACCACGGGAACCCGCGGCCGGGGGGCCAGGAAAAAGCCCACGTAGTACGCCGTGAGCCCCAGCAGCATGATGAGCCGCGACTTGATCATCGCCATGGCGATGTCGTGCTGCGACCACTGCTCCAGGGCGACGTGAAAGAGCGGGACGTCGGGGGGGGCGTAGAACAGGCCCAGGGGTGCCAGGAGCTGCCCCGGGCCCGAAAGCACGGCCTTGGCGACCGAGAAGAGCGCCGGGAACAGCAGGGGGTGCAGCCATCCCCACTCGCGGCGGTAGAAGAAGAGGGGGGCGAAGAGCGCCACCTCGTACACCACGTCGAGCGCCATGCGCTCGGCGCCCAGCGGCGCCGACCCCGGATACAGGATCTGCTGCGCGCCGGGAAGGAGCACCCGGTACAGCAGCACGAACGCCAGGATCCCCACCCGCCAGGGCCAGGCGATGGGGACGAACGGGTTGTGCTCGGGGGGGGCGGCAGCCGGAGCCGCGAGTGCGTGGTGCAAGTGCTCGATTGCGGTGCTACCCGGACGCGCCGCCGGAAAGCGCGCGGTACAGGCGTTCGTAGGCGGCGGCCACGGGGCCGGGGTCGAACAGGCGGCGCGCCGCGCGCCCGCCGTTGGCACCCAGGCGGGCCCGCAGCGCGGGGTCCCCGGCCAGCTCCTCCAGCGCGGCGACCAGGGCGCCGTAGTCGCCCTGGGGCGCCACGCGGCCGCAGTCGTGCTCCCGCAGGATCTCCCCGGCCGAGCAGACGTCGAACGAGACCACCGGCGTGCCGCAGGCCAGGCTCTCGATCATGCAGCGCGCCAGCCCCTCACGGCGGGACGCCAGCAGCACAATATCGCACGCCTGGTACCATTCTGCCACCCCCGCGCGGTACCCGTGGAACACCACCCGGCCCTCCAGCCCCAGCCGCGCCGCGGCGTCCCGGCAGCGGCGGGCGTAGCCGTCACGCTCCGGCTCGAAGTCGCCCACGAAGTGCAGGCGCGCGGCGGGCACGCGGTCGCGCAGGGCGGCCCCCGCGCCTTCCAGGAGCTCCAGCTGCCCCTTCTTTTCGTTGACGGTGGCCACGTATCCGATGGCCAGCTCGCCCTCGTGCATCCCCAGCCGCCGCCGCAGCGCGGCGCGCGCGTCCGCGGGGAGCGGGTGCATCAGGGCGGGGTCGACGACGCTGTAGATGAACTCCACCGGCGTGGACGGGCGCGTGCCGGGAAGCGCGCCCGGCAGCCGCGCCCGCAGCGCGTCCTGCATCTCCCGCGACAGCACCAGCACCCGGTCGGCCAGCTGGGCCAGCCGCCACGCGCCGGTGTACGCCTGGCCCGGCGGCTTTACGTCGCGGACGTTGAAGACCACGGCGGCACCGGCGGCCCGGGCGCCCGCGGCGGCGTGCTGCAGCGAGCGGATGTCGTTGCAGTGCACC
>DASTVC010000888.1:0-12251 GCA_035759295.1 Longimicrobium sp.
TACTTGCATCTATCTGAAGTCCGGTTGATGTCGATATGGATGGGATTCGAAGCTTGCCGAATCACATCGGACTGCGTCCGCGGGGTGCCCCTCCCCCGGCCCCTCCCCGTTCGTTCCTCACGGAGAGGGGAGAAGTCGATCGCGCTACGAAAGGCGTCGAACTGACGCCCGACAGGGCCCCCTCTCCCCCGGCCCCTCTCCCCCGCTGCGCGGGAGAAAGGGGAGAATTCGATCCCGCTTCGACAAGGTGCGTCGCACCTCCCTCCCCCGCGCAGTTTGCGGGGGAGGGCCGGGGAGGGGGGCGGCCTACTATCCCGCGCCCACCCTGTCCGAAGCGGCAAAATCCCCGCCTCACACCACCCCTCCCCCGCAGTTGGGGGAGGGTCGACCGCCGTCGCGAGGAACGAGCGAAAGGCCGGTCGGGGGTGAGGGCCCCCGAGGGTCGCGCCGCTCCCCGCCTGACGTTTGCACCCTCCCCCGCCCTGCGCGGAAGAGGGTGCGAGGCGGCGGTGCCGTTCCCCTGTAACCTGTCCCCTGTTCCCTCGCCGTCCGTCAGCCCTACTCCGCCGCCGCTTCCGTCACGCTGCGCCCGAACCGCTGTGACAGGCGCCGCAGCACCAGCTCGCTGATCCCCTTGAGCGTGTCGAAGACGCCGATGCCACCCAGCGCCTGCGCTTCGAAGCGCGGCAGGTCGCGATAGTTGAGCAGGTCGTCCATCTCCTCCTCGCTCATCACGTCCGGCAGGTCGCGCTTGTTGTACTGCAGCACGATGGGGATCGTACGCGGGTCCACGCCCTGCTCCAGCAGGTTCACCTGCAGGTTGCGGAAGCTCTCCACGTTCTCGTCCCGCTGCGCGCGCTGGCTGTCGGCGACGAAGACCACGCCGTCGGCGCCCTGCAGCACCAGCTTGCGGGTGGCGTCGTAGTAGACCTGGCCCGGCACCGTGTACAGCTGGAACCGCGTCTGGAACCCCGAGATCGTTCCCAGGTCCAGCGGAAGGAAGTCGAAGAACAGCGTACGGTCCGTCTCGGTGGCGAGCGACACCATGCGCCCGCGCCGGTCCTCGGGCACCTGGCCGTGGATATACTGCAGGTTCGTCGTCTTTCCGCTGCGCCCGGGACCGTAGTACACGATCTTGGACGTGATCTCGCGGGTGCTGTAGTTGACCAGCGACATATGCCTCTAACAGTCAGGCGGACGTGCCGCCGAACAGGTTCTCCAGCCCGGCCTCCAGGTCCTTCTCGAACGCCCGCGCATCGGCCGTGGGCCGCACCTCGCTCCACCCCGGCAGCCCCGCCACCTGCGCGGTGAACTGGCCGAAGAACACCTGCACCAGCCCGATGGACGAGTCCTCACCGAACACCGCGATCACGATCAGGTTCTCCGCCGGCGTGCGAAAGGGGCCGATGAACACCTGCCCCTGCGTGCCGCCCTGGTGCAGGTGCCCGAACCCCCGCATCCCCAGCAGCTCCGCCAGCGCCCGGGACGACGCGTGGATGCCGGCGCCCAGCGCGGCCACCCCCATCACGTCCAGCGCGCGGGCAAAGCCGCGCTGCGCCAGCACCTGGCCGCTCTCGTTGATCAGCAGCACCAGCCGAAGCCCGGCTTCGCGGACGAACCGCTCTACCGGCGCCTCCAGCGCGCCGACGAACTCAGCCAGGTCGCCGCGCCTCATCCCAGCGCCTCGACCACCCGCTGCGCCTCCAGCCGCACCAGCCCCACGTTCACCCAGCTCTCGGCGATCACCACCAGCAGCAGGTCGCCCAGCTGGGGCGGCGCGGCGGCGAACAGCAGGCCGTCGTCGCCCTCCACCTGAAGGTAGCTCGCGCTGCCGAACTCCGCCGCCTGCACCGAGCGCCGCGCCCGGCGAAAGAGCGAGGCCACCAGCGCCGCCGCCGCCGGACCGGGGACCCCCACCATCAGGTCCTCTTCCACGATCAGCCCGTCGTCCGCGGCCACCACCATGGAGCCGCGCACGCCGTTGATGCGGTTGATGCGGTGCAGCATCTCGCCGTACGCGCTCACGCCCCGCCTCCCGCGCCCAGAAAGCGCAGCGCGGCGTCGCGCGCGCGGACGGCCACCCGCAGCGTCCACCCCGTGGGCACCTCGCGCCGCCCGGCGACGGCGATCATCCCGTCCCCGGCGGGGGCGAGGCGGACGACGGCGTCCGGCGTCTCCACCAGGATCCCCTTCCACGCGCCTAGCCCCAGGTGCGTCAGCGCGCGCCCCGCCTCCGACGACGCCCCCGAAAGCACGGCGGCCACCTCCGGCCCGCGATCCACCCCGCCGACGACCATCCGCCCCGCGAGCACGAAGCCCTGGTCGTCCAGCAGCACCGCGCCCACGATCCCCCGCTCCGCCGCCAGCGCGTCGAACTCCCCCTCCACCGCGTCGAAGTGCGTCCCATCCGCCGATCCCGTCGCCGCAGCCACGGCGGGGACTGTCGATGTCGATCCACCCGAGGCCGTCGCCGGCGCCGTCTCCGCCAACACAGGGGTCGCGGCGGCAGGCGGCGGGGCGGGGCGGGCGGATGCGGGGGATGCGCCGCCCTTCGCCTTCGCCCAGGCGTCTTCCAGCGCGGTCCGCACCTCCTGGTCGAAGGCGTCGTTCGCCAGTGACTTCTCGAGGTGCCGTACGGCGACGGGGTAGTCGCCGCGCGCGTACGCGTTCAGGCCGATCTCCCGGCGCGAGCCCGCGTGGTCGGGGTCCAGCGCCAGGGCGATGTCCCACTCGTCGAACGCCTTGAGCGCCTCGCCGCCTTCACGGTAGAGCAAACCGAGAAGGTAGTGCGCCTCCACGTGGTCCGGGTGCTTCTCCAGCCCGCGGATGCACAGCTTGAGCGCGGCGTCGTGGCGGCCCTGGTCGCGGTACGCACCGGCCAGCGGCAGAAACGCCAGGCTGGCGGGGTCCGCCGCCACCGCTTCGCTCCACTGGCGCACCTGCGCGGGGGTGGCGGCGCTCAATGCGACTCCTCGTCCAGCACGGACAGCAGGGCGTCGGCGGCCTCGCGGGCGCGCTCGGCGCGGGCGCGGCGGGGGGCGTCGCCGGCGTCGTCCAGGCGCAGGTACGTGTCCCAGGCCTCGCGGGCGCGGTGCAGGTCGCCCGTGTGCGCGGCGGCGATCCCCATCTGGTAGTGCACCGGCGCGTCCAGCGGGTCCAGCGCGGAGGCGCGGCCCAGCGCGATCAGCGCCTCGCCCCAGCGGCCCAGGCGGCGGTGCGCCGTGGCCAGCATCGTATAGACCTCCGGCCGGTCCGGGTGCGCCCGCGCCAGGTCGTCCAGAATGCGCCGCGCCCGGTCGCTCGCCCCGTCCGCCAGCGCCAGCTGCGCCTCGCCCAGCGCGTCGCGCAGGGGGCGCTCCATCGGCACGGGCTGGGTGGGCTCCGGCGCGTCCTCGCGGATGTCGACGACACCCGTCGAGGCGAGGCCGTAGACGATCTTCGCCACCTCGAAGTCGCTGCGGCCCAGCGTGGAGGCGATGGTCTTGAGCGGCCGGATGCCGTCGATCTCCGCCAGCACCTCCCACTCGGTGGGGTGCAGATCCAGCGTGGGCCCGTCCGGCGAGTCGGCGACAAAGCTGGCGATCACCCCCATGTGGGGGACCTTGGTCTCCAGCGTGGACCACTCGTCCACCCGCCGCGCGGCCTCCATCAGCAGCGACTCGGTGCTCACCCGCACCGCCACGTTGCCGTTGGAGCCGGGGGCCCCTTCCTCGAAGCGGAAGTAGCCGTCCTTCCACTGGATGAGCTCGAAGACGATCTCCTGGATCTGGAACCGCAGCTGCCGGCGTACGTCGTCCTCCGTGACGACCCCCTGCTCCACCAGCACCGTCCCCAGCGCGCGGCCGGGGGCCAGCTGCTGCGCGCGCCGCGCCGTCTGGATCTGCGCCTCGGTCACCTTGCCGGCGCGCAGCAGCAGGTGGCCCAGCCGGTCGTGCGCCGTCCCCAGCTCCGCGCCGGTGACGGCGCCGCGGTCAAAGCGCACCAGCGCCGGACGGTGCCGCCCCCCCTCGGGGGCAATGCTCAGCGTCCCGGTCTTGCGGCTCAGGTCCAGCAGCTGGAACACGTCCGTAAGCGCCAGCTCGCGCAGCGGCCCTTCGATCGCCATCCGCTACACCCCCACGCCGGCCTCGGTGTGGAACACGCGCGCCATGTCCAGCGCCATCGCCAGGTTCTGGCGCGACGGCTCGGCGTACGGCCCGTGCGGGTCCGCTTCCACCGCCGTGCGCCAGTGCTCGATCGCCTGCCGGAAACGACGTTCGGTCGATGCCATCACGCCGAGATGGAAGTGCGCGTCCGCCCGGTCCGGATCGAAGCGCAGCACCCGCGTGAACGCCCGCTGCGCGTCGTCCTTCCGCCCGTCGTCGTTCAGCGCCTGGCCCAGGAGGACCAGGCCCTCGAAGTGGTACGGATCGCCCGCCAGCAGGTCGACGAGGGCATCCACCGCCTCACCCGGCTTGCCGGAGCGCCGCAGCGCCGTCGCCAGCAGATACGCGGCCTCGGAGTACGTGGGCAGCACGTCCAGCGCGGCCCGGCACTCCGCGATCGCCTCGTCCACGCGCCCGGCGGAGAGGTAGAGCCGCCCCAGCTCTACCCGCGCGGCGACGAAGTCGGGGTCCAGCTGCACGGCGCGGCGCAGCGCCCGCTCCGCGTCGTCCTGGCGGCCGGCGGCCAGCGCGGCGCGGCCCAGGTGGCGCAGCAGCCCGGGGTCGCGCGGGGAAAGCTCGCAGGCGCGGGAAAGGACGCGCACGGCGCCTTCCGCCTCGCCCTGGAGGAGGAGGACTTCGCCCAGCACCTGCAGGTTCTCCAAGTGATCCGGCTCGTGCGCCGCCACCTCCTCCGCCGCCTCGCGCGCGTCGTCGGCGCGGTGCAGGCGCAGCAGGGCGCGGGCGCGGCCGGCCAGCGCGCGCGAGTGGTCGGGCGTCCACGCCTGCCCCTCGAGCCGCGCGTACGCCGCGTCGAACCGCTCCAGCGCCTCGCCCTCCAGCCCCTGCCGCAGGAAGATCTGCGCGGTGAGGAGCGCGGCTTCCACCGGGTTCGCCCCGGCGACGGCCACGCGGCGGATCTCCGCCAGCGCGCGGTCCAGGAGCCCCTTCGACAGGTAGTCCTCCGCCAGCGCGAAGGCGTCCGCCGCCGGCTCCGGCGCCTCCGCGGCCTTGGGCTGCAGCTCGGCGAAGATGGAGTCGAGCGCGCCTTCCTCGAAGCTGAAGCTCTCGACCCCGCGGTCCTCGCCGCTGATGCGCTCCGCCGCATCCAGCTCCGGCGCCAGCACCTCCGCGTATTCGAACTGCAGGTCGATCGCCAGCTTGTAGCGCGGCGTGGTGTAGTACGGGTTGAGCTCCAGCGCCCGCTTGGTCTCCCGCAGCGCCCCCTCGAAATCGCCCAGGTTCGACAGGACGAAGGAGAGGTTGTAGCGCGCCTCCGCGTGGTCCGGATCGCTTTCCACCGCGCGGACAAAGGCGTTGCGCGCCTCCTCGTAGCGCCGCGTCTCCATCAGCACCGCGCCGATGCCGTTCCACGCCGCCGCGGCCTGCGGATTCGCCCGGAGCGCGGCGCGGTAGGCGTCCAGCGCGGCGCCGTGGCGGCCGCGGCGCAGGTACATCAGCCCGCGGTTGCACCACGCGTCGGTGAACCCCGCGCGCAGGGTGACCGACTCGCGGAAGGAGGCCTCCGCGCCGTCCGGATCGCCCCGATGGAGCCGGACCACGCCCAGGTTGTTCCACGCCAGCGAGTACGCCGGGTCCATCTCCAGCGCGCGGCGGTAGCTGGTCTCGGCGTCGTTGATCGACCCGGACTGGTGCAGGCAGACGCCGCGCTCGTTCCACAGCTTGGGGCTGCGCTCGTCTTCCGCCAGCAGGCGATCATAGAGATCCAGCGCCTGCCCCGCCTTCCCCTGGAGAAGGAAGACCTCGGCCATGGCCTGGCGGGTGAGCGCCGGCTCCTCGCCCTGGTCGAGCGCGCGGGTAAACTCGCGTAGCGCCTCTTCGTACAGCCCCTTCTGCCGGAACGCGATCCCCAGGTTGTAGTGCGCCAGCACCTCGCCGGCCGCGACTTCCGGACGGCGGACGCGGCCGCCCACCAGCTCCTGGTAGCGCGCGGACGAGTAGCGGTCCAGCGACAGGTTGGTCTGCGCCTTGGCGTAGTTGGGGTTCAGCTGCGTGGCCCGGCGGCTGCTGGCGCCGGCGCGCTCCATGTCGCCCATGTCGCCGTAGACGAAAGCCAGCACGTAGTGGGCGTCGGCCAGGTCGGGGTTCAGCTCCACGGCGCGCGAAAGCTCCCGCAGCGCCTCCTCGTTCAGGCCGCGGTTGTAGTACAGCTCACCGAGCGAAAAGTGGAGCACGGCGCTGTCGGGGTCCATCCGCAGCGCCTGGTTGAACCACTCCATGGCCGCCTCGAAGTGGCCGCCCGCCTTTTCGGCCTGCCCCAGGTGGATGAGCGTGGTCAGGTCGTCCTGGTCCACGGCCAGCACGCGGCGAAGCTCGGCGACCGCGCCCCCGCTGTCGCCGGTGTTCAGGTACGCCTGGGCCAGCCGCCGGCGCGCGTCGGAGTCCGTGGGATCCTCGCGCAGCCGCTCGCGCAGCTCGCTGATCAGGCGGTCGTAGAAGCCGGTGTTGAAGTAGGCGATCTCCAGGTTGCGCTGGGCAACCTGCATCTTGGGGTCGATGGCCAGCGCCCGCTGGAACTGGGCGATAGCCTCCTCGTACATCCCCTTGTTGAAGTAGAGGACGCCCAGGTTGTTGTGCGCGCCCGCGTCGGCCGCGTCGATGCGCTGGGCGAAGCCGCGAAGGATGCGGAGGTCCCGCTCCGAGTGGGGCGGCCGGGCGGCCGCTTCGGGGGCGGCGGGTTCCGTCACGTCAAGCCAGACGGATGGATTGCAGGATGATCTGCAGCGACTCCACGTCGGGAAGCAGAAGGAACTGCCCCATCACCTTCTCGTCTGAATCCATCTGGAACTCGGTCTGAATGCAGAACACCACGTCGCGCTCGTGCCCGAAGTTGGTGTACGCCGTGGTCATCACCGCCCCGCACAGGTCGATGACGAGGGATGGAACGCTCGGCAGCAGCATGAGCCCCATGAAGTCGCTGATGGCGTTCATGTAGGCGGCGCTCAGGATGTTGCCGGCCTCCTTGATGGCGCTCTGCTCCAGCTCCCCGAAGACGTGCGCGCTGCCTTTGGGACGATGCAGCAGCATCTCGGCCAGGCGCATGGCCGCGGGGCGCGGGAAGATGAGGAGCGTGCGGCCGGTCAGGTCGCCCAGCATGTGCATCAGCACGGCGGCCACGACCTCGTCGGCGTTGCCGATGACGTCGGGAACCTCCTCCAGCGGCACCACCTGCAGCCGGGGGACGTTGATCATGATGCGGGTGTTGGTCATCTGCGACAGCGCCGTAGCGGCGTGCCCCGCGCCCATGTTGGACACCTCGCGCAAGCCGTCCAGCTGCACCGCCTGCAGGTCCCGCAAGTCGATCGTCATCTGACGCTGGTTCCGTGGATCAAGTTCAAGTGCCGCTGCCTCGAATACAACCCATCCAACTACAACCGCTTCTGCCTGCCTCGGCGCGAGTGGCGCGCCCCCTCCGCTCGGCGACAGGGATCGCACTGCGCCCGACACCGCCCCCCTCTCCCGGCCTCTCCCCCATAAACTGCATGGGGGAGAGGAGAATTCGATCGCGCTTCAGAAGGTGCGTCGCACCTCCCTCCCCCGCGCTGTTTGCGGGGGAGGGTCGGGGAGGGGGGCGCCCGCGGACGCAGCGAGAACCCGATCGAACCGCCCCGGAGCCGTCCCTGCAGTCCTCGAACCCGCCCCTCAGACCCCCGTCGCCGCCGCGCCCAACAGGCTGCCGGCGTCCAGGATGAGCGCGGGGCGGCCGTCGGAGAGGATGGTGGCGCCGGAGAACAGGCGCAGCGTGTCGGCCGTGGCGTCGAACGCCTTGACCACGATCTCCTGCTGCCCCAGCAGCGCATCCACCTCGAGCCCCACCCGCTGCTCGCCGACCTCCAGGATCACCGCCGCGCGCTTGCCCTCCGGCCGCACGCCGTTGCTGCTGAGCAGCGTGCGCAGCGAGTGCAGGGGGATCACCTCGTCGCGCAGGTAGGCCACGGGGCGCCCCTTTACAGCGCCGATCTCCTCCGGCAGCAGGTGCACCGTCTCGCCCACGTGCGTCAGCGGCAGCGCGTACGTCTCGCCGCTCTGGCGGACCAGGAGCGCGCGGACGATGGCCAGCGTCTGCGGCAGCTGCAGCGTCATCGACGTGCCGTGCCCCGGCTGGCTGGCGATCTCCAGCATCCCGCCCAGCGCCCGCACCCGTGTCGCGACCACGTCGAGCCCCACGCCGCGCCCCGACACGTCCGTCACCGTCTCCGCCGTCGAAAAGCCCGGACGGGTGATGAGGCGCGCCACATCGTCGTCGCTCATCCCCCGCGCCTCTTCGGCGGTGACGAGGCCGTTCGCCAGCGCCTTGGACAGCACCTTCTCGCGCTGGATGCCGCGGCCGTCGTCTTCCACGCGGATCACGATGCGGCTGCGCTCGCGGGCGGCGGAAAGGCGCAGCGTCCCCGTCTCCGGCTTCCCCGCCGCGCGGCGCTCCGCGGGCGACTCGATGCCGTGGTCCAGCGAGTTGCGGAGAAGGTGGACCAGCGGGTCGCCGATCTCGTCGAGCATGGAGCGGTCCAGCTCGATCTCCTTGCCCTCGATCACGAAGTCCACGCGCTTGCCCAGCGAGCGCGCCGCGTCGCGCACCAGGCGCGGAAAGCGGTCGAACACCTGCCAGACGGGCGCCATGCGGGCCTGCATGATCTCGTCCTGCAGCTCGCCGATGAGCCGCGCCGCCTGGTCGATGCTGTCCGCCAGCTCCGGCTCGGCCGCGCCCGCCAGCCGCCGCATGCGGTCGCGGACGATGACCAGCTCGCCCACGCCGTTCACCAGCGCGTCAAGGCGGCGCAGGTCCACGCGGATGTTGCGCGCCCGCCCCGCCGCCCCGGCCTGCGCGGCGGCACCGGGCTCGGCGGCCGCCGCGTCGCCGGTCTGGACGGGGGCGTCCATCAGCCCGCGGGCGATCTCTACCTCGCGGATCTCGCCGGCCGCGCGCAGCGTCGCCTCGATCTCGTCCACCGGCACCGCCGAGCGCAGGACGAAGCGGACGGTGCCCGCGAAGTCCGCCTCCTGCATGGCCGCCTCGGACGGCTCCAGGCTGGTGACCGTCCCCAGCCCGCGCGCCGCGCGCACCGCCATGAACGCGCGCACCCCCGGCAGCGGGGAGGCGGGATCGACCGTGATGCGCACCCGCATCGCGGTGTCCTCGTCCGCGTCCACGTCCAGCGTGGGAAGCGCGGGGGCAGCGGGCGCGGAGACGGCGGAGGGGGCCTCGACGGGCTCGATCGACTGCGAGGGCGCCTGGGTGCCGGCCAGCGCGCGGAGCCGGGCGACGACGGGGGCCACCGAGGCGCCGTCGTCGTCCCCCTCTTCCACCGCCGTCTCGATGCTCAGCTCCAGCGCGTCGCACCCGGCGAACAGCGTGTCGATGAGCTCCGCGTCGGGCGTCATGCGCCCCAGGCGCACGCGGTCGAGCAGGTCTTCCATCTCGTGGGCCAGGTCCGCCACGGCGCGGTAGCCCATGGTGGCCGACATGCCCTTGATGGTGTGCACCGCGCGGAACAGCCCCTCCACCGCGTCCCGGGAGCGCGGATCGCTCTCCAGGGTCAGCAGCAGGTGGTTGATGGCGGAGACGTGCTCGCGGGATTCGCTGAGGAATAGCTCCGCGTACTGGGAGAGTTCCATCAAGTGTGCCAGTTGAGGAGCGGAAGTGCCGAGTGCCGAGTACCTAGTACCGCCTAGGCACTAGGTACCTGGTACTGGGCACTTTCAGCCCAGCACCCGCTGCACCGCCTCCAGCACCCGCGACGGCTGGAACGGCTTGACCACGAAGTCCTTGGCGCCGGCCTGGATGGCCTCGATCACCAGCGCCTGCTGGCCCATGGCGCTGCACATCAGGATGCGCGCGCTGGGATCTTCCTTGGTGATCTCGCGCACGGCGTCGATGCCGCCCATGTCGGGCATCACGATGTCCATCGTCACCAGGTCGGGCTTGTGCTGCCGGTACTTCTCGACGGCCTGAACGCCCGTCTCGGCCTCGGCGACGATCTGGAATCCGGCCTGCGTAAGGATGTCGCCGATCATCGTCCGCATGAAGATGGCGTCGTCGCAGATCAAGACGGTCTGGCTCATTGGCGTCTGTAGGGGTGCCGGGTTGGGGCGCTGGCGCCCGGATTCGTTTCGGTTGATTACGCGGAGAGGATGGGGGCGATGATCTCGTCCGGGTCTACGGCCACGAACACCTGCCCGTCCGTCTCGCCCACTCCGCGCAGATAGGCGCGGTCGATGCGCAGCGCCCGCAGCGTGGCGGCGGCGTCCTGCAGCGCCCCGACGTCCACGTCCACAATGCGCGACACTTCCTCCACCGCCAGCCCCGCCAGCCTGCCCCGGTGCTCCACGATCACAATGCTGTGCTCGGGGTTGGCCGATGCCGGCGCGAGCTTGAGCCGGGCGCCCAGGTCGATGACCGTCACGATGCGCCCGCGCAGGTTGATCAGGCCGCAGACGTGCGGTCCGCTTCCCGGCAGCGGCGTGTACGGCCGGGCCGGGATGATCTCGCGGATGCGGTCGATGGACACGGCGAACCGGTGCTCGCCCACCACCAGCAGCGCCATCCGCTCCAGAACGACCTCGTCCGGGGTCTCCCCCAACGGTTCAGCCCGGGTGTCGGATTGGGACATCAGCGGCTCGAAGGTGGCGCCCTGGTAGGTGAGCCGACAGTATAGCGGGGGCGCGGGGGGCGGGTCAAGAAACGGGAGTGCGGGAGGAGTGCGAAAAGTGCGGGAGCGCGAAAGTGCGAGAGGGGGGACGGCCGGATCTGTCCCGCCGATCCACCCGGTTGCGGACACCAGGCGTCCGGAACGCCGCACACCGCCGGGCCGCCCGGTCCGCGGGCTTCTGCGCAAGTAAAGACTCCGACTCGAGCGGGGCCGCCCGGATCGCTCCGGACGGCCCCGCACTGCATCCCGGGAACTTCTTCCAGGATGGTTGGATCAGTTGCAGATGCAGGTTCCCACGCACCGCGTGATGCACGTCCACCCGGCGCACGTGCCATCGCAGCTCTCGTTGCAGGTGGCGTCGTCGCAGGTGTAGGCGCAGGTCGCGGGACAGGTGGCGTTGCACGTGGGGCAGCCGGGGCACGTGCAGTTGGTGGGGCAGGTGCACAGCTGCTCACCCACCACGGTTCCCTTCTCCCGCCGCACTTCGGTGGTGTCGAAGCTCTCGACCGCAAGGTCGTCCAGCCGCAGCTTTTTCATGGTTCCTCTCCAGCGTTGTGGATGGTGGATCGGGGTCGCACACGCGGCCGGCGCGCCGCTGTGCATATAGATGATGCCACGATTGACCGTTCAACCTGTATGACGAGGGGATGAGCTGCGTGAGCCGGGGATGAGCGGCAGAGCGGCCTGTCGAGTGACGAACGGCATCGGCTCTAGCGAGCCGTTGCAACTTCATTCGTCACAAGGAGCGGTCCCGGCGGGACGATTTGGCACAGGCGAACGGGGACGGCCGGATGCTCCCGACCGCCCCCGCCGCGACGTCCTCCACCGGCGTTATCATCAGGACCTGAAACGAACCATCCAGCGGCTGCCGGATGGGCCCGCGGCCGGGCCAGGAGACGTCCCCGGACCTGCGTGCAGATGGAGGATGCCACAATCCGCGCCGCATTCCGATGCCTGCGGGACGAGCGGCCGGCGATGCGTGATGAGCGGAGGCCGGGGGCAAGCGAGCGGATGTGACGAGCGGATTCCTGGAAAGAATAGCCGTGCGCGGGAGCGCAGCAGCAGAGAGCCAGAACACCAATAAAGCGGACGGTGTCATTCTGAGAGAGGCGCGCGCTCCATCCCTCCCAGTCGCACCCTTGCCTGTGCGCCGACCGAAGAATCTCTACGATGGGCGCACGCTCCTGTCGGCTACGTCGGCCTCAGCGCGAAGGACCTCCCGTTCCCGATAAAGATTCTTCGGTCGGCGCACAGACCCTGGAGCGTGAGGACGGTCTTGCGCGGCGCCTTCCTCAGAATGATACCGCGTTTCGTAGGATAGTTCTGGTAAATCGGCCACCGTCCCGAGGGCGGCGTAGGGCAGACTACATCGCGCTCCGGACAGAGATCCTTCGGTCGGCGCACGGGCTGGTACGCGATTCCGCGGGTGTCGAGCGGGCGC
>DASTVC010000889.1:0-5041 GCA_035759295.1 Longimicrobium sp.
GACGACCGGCTCCGGCGCGGGCGCAACGGGCTCGGGCGCCGGAGCGGGCGGAGCTTCGACCGAGGGAGCGATAGCTTCCGGCGCCGGGGCCGCGGCCGGGGGCTCCGGCGCAACAGCCTGCGGAATTGGCGCCGCAATCGCGGGAGCCTGACTCCGCGTCACCTCGGCCGCCGACGCGACAGCCTGCGGTGCGGGCGCGGAAGCCTCGGGCGCCGGAACGATGGATGCCGTCGCGGCGGGCGCCGGGGTGGGCGGAGCGGCCTGGGGCGGCGGCGCGGGCTCGGTCAGGCGGCCGGGCCGCGCCTCAGGAGACGCTGGCCGGCCGCCTGGGAAGTTTCCCCGTGGGGCCCCGCCGTCTCCCGATCCACCCCGCCCCGCCCCGCCATTTCCGCCCATCGCCGAAAGCACGTCCTCCAGGCTGACCGTGCTCTCCAGGTAGGCGAAGCGCAGCAGCAGCAGCTCGATCAGAATGCGCTGCTCGCCGCTCTTCCGGAAGCGGCCGTCGGCGTCCAGTTCCGCCACCTGCGCCAGCATCCGCAGCAGGTCGCCCGGGGCAAAGCGGTTCGCCGTATCCGCCACCGTGGGCTGCAGGTGCTGCGGAATCCCCTCCGCCTCGCCGCCGCCCAGCCGTATGATGAGCATGGCGCGAAGAAAGTCCGCCAGGCCGCGGTAGAACTCGGCCAGGTCGTATCCCTCGTCCAGCATGCGGTTCACGAAGCGGAACACGTCCGCCGCCCGCCGCTCCGCCACGATGGCGAACAGGTCGAGGTACACCTCGGTTCCGACGAGGCCCAGGATCCGCCGCACATCGTCCGCGGAGGGAGCACCCTCGGTGAACGAGAGTACCTGGTCCAGCAGCGACAGCCCGTCACGCATCCCGCCGTCCGCCTTCTGCGCGATGGGGACCAGCACCTCGTCGCCCACCGTAATCCCCTCGTGCCCCAGCACCGTGCGCAGCCGCGCCACCAGGTCGCCCGTGGAGATGCGATGGAAGTCGAAGCGCTGGCAGCGGGACAGGATGGGCGGCGCGGCCTGCTGGATCTTCTGCGGCTCCGTGGTGGCGAAGACGAAGATCACGCGCGGGGGCGGCTCCTCGAGGATCTTGAGGAGCGCGTTCCACGCCTCGCGCGTGAGCATGTGCGCCTCGTCGATGATGTAGACCTTGAAGCGGTCCTCTTCCGACGGGGCGTACATGGCCCGCTCGCGCAGGTCGCGCGCGTCGTCCACGCCGCGGTTGCTGGCGGCGTCGATCTCCACCACGTCCAGCGAGGTGCGTCCGGCCCAGATGCGCTCGCAGCTGTCGCACACGCCGCAGGGCTCGCCGTCTTCCGTGCGGTTGGGGCAGTTGAGCGCCATGGCCAGCACGCGCGCCAGCGTGGTCTTGCCCACGCCGCGCGGCCCGCAGAACAGGTAGGCGTGCGCCACGCGGTCGCGCTGCACGGCCGCGCGAAGCGTCTGCGAGACGTGCTCCTGGGTGGCCACCTCGCTGAAGTGGCGCGGCCGGTAACGGCGTGCGAGTGCGGTGCGGGACACGGACTGCCGGGGAACGCGGGATGATCGACTGCGAAGGAAGGAATATAGTCCTGCGGGCGGATGCACTCAACTCATCCTCACACCGCCCCTCGATCGCCGGAGAGACGGGGCTCGATGGAGCCAGGGGACGAACATGGAGAGGCGCGGAAGCGGCCTGATCCGCTCTCCGCGCCTCGATGATGATCGATCCTGCCGCCGAATGCTACTCGCCCGACTTCTTGCGACCCCGTCTCCGGGGCTTCGGCTCGGGCGGAATCGGCATCCCGTATTCGTCCAGCGGCAGATCCGGAAGAAACGGTGTGCGATCCTCCGGCGCCACGAGCGTCTCGCGCGCCATCAGCGCGCCCGCCTGCGGGTAGCGAAAGGGCTCCTGCCGCTTGCGAGGCCGCCCGCCGCGCGCGCCGTTGGCCCGCGCCGCCGCCGCCTTCGCCTCGCTGGTGGACGATCCGCCCTTCTGCGCAAAGGCCCGCGGCAGCGCGGGCCCCAGCATGCGCACCAGCACCCCCGCCACCGCGATGTGCACGTCGAGGTCTTCCCACTCCAGCCCCTCGCCGCCCACGGCAGGCTGCACCGCCGCCAGCTGCGCCGGCGAACGGCCCGCCAGCTCGCTGTACATCTCGGGCGCGAACGCGAACGCCCCTCCCAGCTTGAGCTCGACCACGATGCGCCCCGTGGCCGGGTCGTAGTACGCGTCACGGGCGCGCGGCTCCGTGAGGTCGGCGATGCGGTCGGCTTCGCGCGCCGCGGCAAACCGGGCGCGCATGGCATCGTCGAGAGGAGGAAGCTCAGCCATGGATGTTTCTCCATTCGTGCAGCAGCCGCTGCTGGTGCTTGTACACGATCGCGAGCGCGCGCCACGCCTCGTGGTCGGACAGTCCGCGAATCTTTACGATCTCGGGCGCACCGTCATCGCTGGCCAGGTGCACCTTTGCGTACCCGTCGGGCCGCGTGACGTGAACGTGGGGCGGCACATGGTCGTCGGTGTAGATGTGCACGCTCCAGCCATTCTCCCGTATGATCGTCGGCATCAGTTTACCTATCGGCTTGGGTTTTGTCAAGCACCACAGAAATCACCAGCCGCGCGGCCACTCCGGCCGCGCGTTCACCACAGGCGCCAGGCGTCCTCCACGTGCTCGATGAGCGGCTCCCCGCCGACCGGAAGCAGGATGGCCACCGCGTCGAAGCGATAGACGTCGTTCGGCGAGCCGTGCGCCTCGATCCAGGCGGCGGCTACCTGCTGGATCTCCTTCCGTTTCTTTCGCGTGATGGCTTCAAGCGGATGTCCGTAGCCCAGCCCGCCCCGCGTCTTTACTTCCACAAACGCAACGACCTCGTTGCGTCGTGCAACGAGGTCGATCTCACGGTGGCCGATTCTGTAATTGCGGTGGAGAATTACCCACCCGCGGTCCGCCAGAAACCCGGCGGCGAGCTGTTCTCCGCGGTCCCCCAGCGGCTTGTTGCCGTGGGTCGCGGAGCGCCGGGGATCAGGCGGAGCCGGCGGCACCCGCCTCCACCGGGACCAGCGGGGGCACCAGGCGCGAGCCGATGGCTTCGGCGATCACGGCGATCTGCTCCATGAGCTCCGAGAACTGCTCGGGGAAAAGCGACTGCGCGCCGTCCGAAAGCGCGCGCTCGGGGTCCGGGTGCACCTCGATCATCAGGCCGTCCGCCCCGGCGGCCACGGCGGCGCGCGCCATGGGTGTCACCTTGGCGCGCAGGCCGGTGCCGTGGCTGGGGTCGGCGATGATGGGCAGGTGCGACAGCGACTTCACCACGGGAATCGCCGTCAGGTCCAGCAGGTTGCGCGTGTGCGTGTCGAAGCCGCGCACGCCGCGCTCGCACAGGATCACGTGCGGGTTCCCCTCGGCCAGCAGGTACTCCGCGCTCAGCAGCAGGTCCTTGACCGTGGCCGCCATCCCCCGCTTTAGCAGCACAGGCTTCCCCGCCCGCCCGGCGCGCCGCAGCAGCGAGAAGTTCTGCATGTTGCGCGCGCCGATCTGCACGATGTCGGCGTACCTGGCCACCAGGTCCAGGCTCTCGTTGTCGATGGCCTCGGTAACCACCGCCATCCCCGTCTCCTCGCGCGCCTTCGCCAGCAGCTTGAGCCCTTCCTCCGCCATCCCCTGGAAGGAGTAGGGCGAGGTGCGGGGCTTGAAGGCGCCGCCGCGCAGGATGGTGGCGCCGGCGTCGCGCAGCTTGTGGGCGATGCCGATGATCTGCGCCTCTGACTCCACGGAGCACGGCCCGGCCATCACGCACACCTCGCCCGCGCCGATGCGGGTGCCGTTGTCCAGCGTGATGACGGTGTTCTCCTGTCTCCACTCCCGCGACACCTGCTTGTACGGCTGCGAAACGTGGATGATCTCCAGCACGCCCGGGAGCGCTTCCACCCGGTCGGAGTTCACCTTGCCGTCGTTGCCGATGACGCCGATGGCGGTGCGCTGGCGGCCCGGCGTGGGCTGCGCCTCATATCCCATCTCGCGGATGGTCCTGACGACGGCCTCGATCTGCTCGGGCGTCGCATCGTGTTTCATGACGACCAGCATGGTACTGATTCCGGTGGGGGTACGGCGGTTACGTCGCGGGGTGAAATCTACCCTGGGCGAGACGAGGAGTCCACTGACGGTGGTGGGCGCCTTTAATTATATCGCTATCTGGCATGAAAGGTAGCCCGGCCGCGGCGAAGAGCCCCGTGACTCATCGCGAGCGCACCCGGCCCACGGTGGAGCTCAGGCCACCCGCTGGTCGCCGCCGAAGCTCCAGGCGCCTTCCAGCTCCACGCCCACGATGGTGGAGACGCCGGGCTCCTCCATCGTCACGCCGTAGATCCAGTCCGCCGACTCCATGGTCCGCGGGTTGTGGGTGATGACGATGAACTGCGTCTGCTCCTTGAAGTCGTTGAGCAGCTGGATGAAGCGGCCCACGTTGCTCTCGTCCAGCGGCGCGTCCACCTCGTCGAAGAGGCAGAAGGGCGACGGCTTGACCAGGTAGATGGCGAAGAGCAGCGACAGCGCCGTGAGCGTGCGCTCGCCGCCGGACAGCAGGTGGATGCGCTGCGTCTTCTTGCCGCGCGGTGACGCCTGGATCTCGATCGGCGACTCCAGCGGGTCGTCGGGGTCGGCCAGCCACACGTCGCACTCGCCGCCCTGGAAGAGCGACTGGAAGGTGCGATGGAAGTTCTCACGCACCTGGTTGAAGGTGCCCATGAACACCTCCCGCGCCGTGCGGTTGATCTGCCGGATGGCGGAGGACAGGTCATCGCGCGCCTTGGTGAGGTCGTTCTGCTGCTCCAGCAGGAACTGCAGGCGGCGGTCCTCTTCCTCGTGCTCCTGCACGGCGAGCATGTTGATGGGGCCCAGCGCGTCCACGGCCTGCGCCACCTCGCGCACCTCCGCGCGCCACGCGTCCGGCTCGCCTTCCTCCACCGGCTGCGCCTGGCCGGCGAGCACGTCCCACGGGCGCCCCCATTCGACTTCCACGCGCTCGCGGACGCGGACCAGGCGGCTCT
>DASTVC010000890.1:0-3009 GCA_035759295.1 Longimicrobium sp.
CTCAATCGAAGTTCTCCCCTCTCCGTGAGGAACGAACGGGGAGGGGCCGGGGGAGGGGCACCCCGCGGACGCAGTCCGACGCCTGTCCATCCCGCTCCCAATCCGCCATCCGCGAACCGATCGTGCGTTCCGGAGTAAGCAACCGCAGCAGCGGGACGTGG
The DNA here is from genome assembly GCA_035759295.1 of Longimicrobium sp. Lineage (GTDB taxonomy): Bacteria > Gemmatimonadota > Gemmatimonadetes > Longimicrobiales > Longimicrobiaceae > Longimicrobium. The sequence continues at coordinate 162 of DASTVC010000890.1, forward strand.
ATCGATCAACACACAGCGAGAGACAAACGATGGCTTATCCCGAGATGATGGTCGCGCCCATGCGCAAGGATCTCACGCGGCTCGGCGTGCAGGAGCTTCGCACGCCCGACGAGGTGAAGCAGGTGCTGGAGGATACCAGCGAGCCCACGCTCCTGGTGGTGAACTCCATCTGCGGCTGCGCGGCCCGCAACGCGCGCCCCGCCGTGGCCATGGCGCTTGAGAACGACAAGAAGCCGGCGCGGCTGACGACCGTGTTCGCCGGACAGGACGTGGAGGCCACGCAAGCCGCCCGCGGCTACATCCACGGCTATCCGCCGTCGTCACCCAGCATTGCGCTGCTCAAGGACGGCGACGTGGCGTTCATGCTGGAGCGCCACCAGATCGAGGGCCGCAGCGCCGACGCCATCGCCGAAGACCTGCGCAACGCCTTCGACCAGTACTGCTGATCGAATCGTTTCGGTGGATGAAAGACGCCCCCGGCCGGGATCCTCCGGCCGGGGGCGTCTTTCTATCTGCCTACGATATCGAACACGCGAAGTTGATTTCCTGAGGGAGCGCCAGGCAATTCCTTGCCGTACGCACCGCACCCCGCGCGCGACCGAAGGATCTCGCCTGCACCACCTGGGGGCTGGCATCCATGCTCGGATCTCAGCCGTGCGTAGGGCAGACGAGATCCTTCGGTCGCGCGCAAGAGATTGTGTTACTTCGGGTTCCGCATGGCGCTCCCTCAGGAAGTCAACGCTGCGGTGAGGGTTGGAAACACCCTCTCAGGAAATTATCGCTGTATTCCCTGATTCGGCACAACGCGCCTGCACGCCTGATCGAACGTCCGTGCGGCGCCTTGTTTCGGCTTCGCGCGCGGGGTAACTTCGCCAGTCCGTGCGCGCGCTCCGAACGGTGCGCACGGGCCCGGAAATCCGGAATCATCCCCTCCCCCGCGGCACGCCTCCGCCATGCAGAACACGCTCGATCCGCTGCTCCCCGTGGAGCGCGACACCATCCCGAAGATCTTCTTTGGCGGCATCGACCGGTACGACCGCGCCGAGGCCATGCAGTACCCCACGGGCGACGGCGGCTGGGCATCCCTTTCCACCACGCAGATCGAGCGCAGGGTGACGGCGGTGGCGGCGGCGCTGGACGCGGCGGGGATCGTGGCCGGCGACCGCGTGGCCATTCTCTCCGAGAACCGGCCGGAGTGGGCCATCACCGACTACGCCGCCGTGGGCCAGGGGATCATCGACGTCCCGCTGTATCCCACCCTTCCCGCCAACCAGGTGGAGTACATCCTGCGCGACTGCGAGGCGAAGATCGTATTCGTCTCCACCGCCGCGCAGGCCGCCAAGATCGCCGAGATCCGCGACAACCTGCCGGAGCTGCGGCACGTCATCGTGTTCGACGACACGGTGTCGCCCGGGACCACGACCTTCGAGTCGTTCGTGGCGGACGGGCTGCGGGCGGTGGATGCCGGCGAGTTCACCGACTTTCGCGCCCGCGCGCTGGCCGTGCCGCGCGACCAGGTGGCGACGCTCATCTACACGTCCGGGACGACGGGCAACCCCAAGGGGGTGATGCTGACGCACTGGAACCTGGCCAGCAACGTGGCCGGGGCGCTGCAGCACGGGCTTACGGAGGTCATCAAGACGGGCGATACCACCCTCTCGTTCCTTCCGCTGTCGCACGTGTTCGAGCGGATGGTGGACTACCTGTACTGGGACGTGGGCGCCAACACCGCGTACGCCGAATCCATCGACAAGGTGGGCGACAACCTGGTGCAGGTGCGGCCGATGATCGCCGTCTCCGTCCCCCGCCTGTTCGAGAAGATCTACTCGCGCGTGGTGGGCGTGACCGGCGTAAAGAAGATGATCGTGAGCTGGGCGCGCGGCGTGGGCGAGGCGGTGGCGGACGCGAAGCTGGAGGGCCGTACGCCCGGCGCCTCGCTGATGATGCGGTTCCGGCTGGCGGACAAGCTGGTGTTCAGCAAGCTGCGCGAGAAGACGGGCGGCCGGCTGCGCAACTTCGTCTCCGGCGGCGCGCCGCTGTCGGCGGACGTGGCCAAGTTCTTCTTCGCCGCGGGGCTGCCGGTGTTCGAGGGATACGGACTGACGGAGACGTCGCCCGTGATCTCGGTGAACAAGCCGGACGCGGTAAAGCTGGGGACGGTGGGGAAGCCGATCCCCGGCGTGGAGGTGCGCATCGATCCCGCGAATGGCGAGATCCTTACGCGCGGCCCCAGCGTGATGAAGGGCTACTGGCGCAACGACGAGGCGACGCGCGAGGTGATCGACGCCGACGGCTGGTTCCACACCGGCGACATCGGCGAGCTTACGCCGGACGGCTTTCTTCGCATCACCGACCGGCTGAAGAACATCATCGTGACGGCGGGCGGCAAGAACGTGGCGCCGCAGCCCATGGAGAACCTGGCGGTGATGTCGCCGTTCGTGTCGCAGGCCGTCATCATCGGCGACCGGCGGCCGTTCTGCAGCATGCTGGTGGTGCCGGAGTGGGAGAACCTGCTCCCCTGGGCCGCCGCGCACCACATCACCGAGACCGACCACGAGGCGCTGGCCGACGATCCGCGCGTGATCGCGCACCTGACCAACGAGGCGCTGGGCGGGCTGGGCGAGTTCGCCAAGTACGAGCGGCCCAAGAAGGTGGCGGTGATTCCGCAGGAGTTCACCATCGAGTCCGGCATGCTCACCCCCACGCTCAAGATCAAGCGCAAGCTGGTCGAAAAGCACTACGCCGACGAGATCGAGGCGCTCTACGCGGGCCACACGGTCCCGGATTGACGGAAAGTCTCACGCGGAAACGCGGAGGGCGCGGAGAGAAGCTTCTCTCCGCGCCCTCC
>DASTVC010000891.1:0-5842 GCA_035759295.1 Longimicrobium sp.
TGTCGCCCCACGATTTGGCGCCGACTGAGAAATCTACTGTCGGAGGCTCGTGACTGTTCGTCGAGCCGTGGACCCGCGGAGAGGCTTTTCCATTCAGGGAGGCGCCGCGCGGGCTCTTCTTCTCGGTGTAAAGCCTGGCGCCGACCGAAGAATCTTTACGCTGGGCGGCAGATTCTCTCCCCCGGCAGGGTTCCCGGGCGATGCCCGGGCCGGGGTTCAGCGCGAGGGGACGGAGATTCTTCGGTCGCGCCGCACAGTTCGGCGTGATACCGCGGCTCCAGGGCGGGCGCTCTCTCAGAATGACAGGTGTTTCCCTGAATTGGGCCTCAGCGGATCGGCTGGCCGATCCCGAGCAGGTTCCCCTCGCTGTCCCTGAACCAGGCGCCCTTTTCCCCCACGCCGCCCTTGCTGGGATAGTTGCCCTCGACCGTGGCGATTCCGTTCACCGTTCTGATCCCCGGCAGGTCGTACTCCTCGAACACCACGCCGCGCGCCCGCAGTTGCGCGACGGTTGCCTCGATGTCCGCGACCTCCCACCCCATCTGCGTGTGCGTGCCCGACGCGGCGCCGGCGGACGCGAATACGACGAACCAGCTGTTGCCGCAGCGGTAGCGAAGTCCGCCGGGTCGCTCCTCGGCAGGCTCCAGCCCCAGCTTCTCCGCGTAGAACGCCCGCGCCCGCTCCAGGTCCTGCGCCGGCAGCCGGGTCGCCACCTCACCTTGCTCGAGCATCGTAGGCTCCTGTCGTTCGACGGTGCGCGGCCAGGAGTGTCATCCGGCCGCATCCAGGGTCATTCGAAGAAAACGCTGCTTCCGCCGATGGCGCTCCCGCCGCGCACCAGCTCCTGGTTGCGCCGCGCCCGCGCATCCACGTCCCGCTCATCCACGCGGCCGCCGCGAAGGCCGAGCGTCTGGCGGGGCTCGTCCCCATCCAGCAGGTCGTACATCCGGGCGTCGCCATCCGCCGCCAGCGCCTGCACCACGGCCCGGTGCAGCGGCGCGATCATGGATCCGCCGCCCGTGAGCGTCTGCGCGTTGATGGGGCCGCGCACGTGGTCGCGGAGAAAGGTGTCTCGCACCGTGATCAGGCGGTTGGCGAAATCCCGGAGCGCCCTCGCGGTCCGCTCCGCATCCTCCCCTCCCCCGATGCGCTGGGGCTTGCCGCGCACGTCGATCACGACCGGCGCGCCACGGTAGATGTCCACCTTAAACGCATCCCATTCGCTGGGGGAGAGCTGCCGGATCGCCCGCTGCGCGGCTTCGTCCAGGCTGTCGTAGATGGCCTGGTCCAGCTCGCGGATGCCCAGCTCGTACGACTGCTGGATGATGCGCGGACGGTGCCAGTCGTCCGATTTGAAGCTGGTATCGAACTCCACGTACCCGAAGTCCGTGGTGAACCCGCCGATGTCGACCACCAGCACGCCGAAGCTTCCCGCCATGCGCCGCAGCGCCTGCAGAAGGCCTTCCGGCTCCAGCATCTTCATCAGGTGCAGCGAGCGGCCGGCGCGGGGGGTAAAGGGCGCGGCCGGGGGATACCAGGTCGCGTTCCGCCCCCGCGTGAACATGCCGCAGGCGTTGGATTCCGGCTCGTAGACGGTCACGCGGCCGTGCGCCGGACGCCAGCCCGCCGCGTGCAGAATGCTCCCCACGCGGCGGTCCATGTTCGCGACGTCGATCTTCGGAACGCAGACGCGCACCGCGCTCGCCGCCACGTCGTCGCCGTACGGCGAGCGCTCCAGGCTCTCGCGCAGGCCGCGGAAGAACTGGGTGGCGACCTGCTCGTAATCGTCGCTGGCGTAGGCTTCCGACGCCTGCCCCATCTCGTCGCGGCTCGTCCGCGCGTGTGGATCCGTGGAGAAAAGCCGCGCCTTCCAGTAGCGAAAGATGCGGACGCCATCCCCCGGCGCCTGCGCCGCCGCCGCCGCGCCGATCAGCCACCGCGTATCGCCCCGCGCTTCGACCCGGGCCACCACGGACGGGACGCAGAAGTCCACTTCGTCCGAGGCGAGCGGCAGGTCACGGAGCAGATCCGACTCGCCGTTCCAGTCCCTGCGTATCGCAACCTTCGTATAGGCACTGCCCAGATCGATCGAGACCAGCCGGCGATTTTTCACTCAACCTCGCGTCCAGATGCATGATGCGCCGAAGCAGAAAGCGCGGACGCTCCGCGAATTCCCTGCCTGACGGGGTGTCGCCCACCCTCGGCGCTAAAACAAGATCATCCTGAGTCATGCGCGGCTGCGCCGACTCGACAGGATGCACGCCACAGCGCACCCAGCCTGTCCAGGATGCACGCCACTGCGCACCCAGCCTGTCCAGGATAAACGCCACAGCGCACCCCAGCCTGTCATTTCGAAGGAGGCGCCGCGTGGAACCAACCTACGGCAGATACCTTGGCGCCGACTGAGAAATCTACTCACGGATGCTCGTAGCGATTCGTCGAGCCGTGGACCCGCGGAGTCGTCGTATTCAAGGAGCCGCCTCGCAAATCCTTGCTGTTGCTGGATCAATGGTCCCGACCGAAGGATCTCGCCGGCACAACCGAGGGGCCGCCCTTGGCACTCGACGGCTGGCCCCGGAGCGGCGGAGAGGAGGTCCTTCGGTCGCGCGCAAGCGACCGGAAGTTCGCAGTTGTGTGCGGCGCTCCCTGGATGGGCAAGCCTCTCCGTGGGTCCACGGCTCGACGAACGGTCACGAGCCTCCGACGGTAGATTTCTCAGTCGGCGCCAGATCGTGGGGCGGCAGACGGTTCGGTGCGGCGCCTCCTTCGAAATGACAGGTTGCGGCGCGCGACGGCTTTGCATCCCCACTGGGTGCGCGCCCGAAAGACTCAGGAAGTCACGCTCAGCGCTTGCGGCCCAGGATGGTGCCGCGACACGTCGCGGCGCCGCAGTGGCAGGGGAAGCGGCGCTTCATCTTCGTGGTGTGGCGCTGGGGGAGGATGTAGTTGTAGTCGTAGGCCAGCTCCTCCCCCGGCTCGATGTCGCGGATGCTCTCGATGTACAGGCGCCCATCCTCCTCGACCACCTCGCAGTTGGGATCGCAGGAATGGTTGATCCACCGCGCCAGGTTACCCCCGAACGCCGCGTCGATCATGGTGTCGTCATCCACCGCGAACAGAAAGGTGTGGTGCACGGCGGAATCGTCGTCGGGATAGCGGCGGTCGGCCTCGGCGGTGGTGATGCGCTCGCCGCGGTACTCCACGATGCGCGTGTCGGCGGGGATGGGCGCGCGGGCGTAGACGCCGCGGCCATGGATGCCGGAGCGGCGCACGGCCAGAAAGCGCCGGACGGGAAGCACGGGTCGCAGCATCCGGCGATTCTACCACCCCGCAAGCCGCAACGGGAGGGTGGGGCCGTCCCCACACAACTCCAGCCTCCCGCGAGGAGTTGATCGCACTGGCTCCTCATCTCATCGCACGGCGGTACCGGCGGTCGCCTGTGGGGAGTCCAACTCATTGCGGGGCAGATAGAACGTGTGTTCGAAGGAGCGGGCGATTATTTATTTGAGGCGGATTCCGGATATGGCCGAAATTCGCAGTCATTCGAGGTGAGACGGCGGATTGGGAGCGGGTGGAAAAAACCAATGCGTCCCCCCTTCATGACAGACGTTCCAACGCTTGTCGTTGCACCGGTGGGCAATCAGGCGCCCAACTGCTACAAAGTGTGCGCTCAGCAAGGCTAAATGCGGTTCCGTGAACGTTGTGCAGATTATTTTTTCTGCATTAAGCTACTACTGCTTTGCAAAAGAGGGCGTTAGATTGGCGTCGGGAAACGGGCAGGGAATCAGCACGGGCGCAGGCGACCGCGGGAGCGGGATGCCTGGCGCCCAAACCGTTTTTATCCCACGCCTGTTCATGAAACGTCTCATTCGGATCTGAGCCGCGCCATCCCTCGTCAAGTGGAGGCGGCGCGCGACGGATGGCCGAAGCACTCCCCCGGCTCGCAGGGCGCAGACGCCCACGGCGGGATCGCTCCGGCCCCGTAGCCCCCTTGGGGCCACCCACAAAACATGTTTCGGTCCGGTGCCGACGACGCACGGCTTCGCCCGCCCGTGCTTCGCCGCCCACCGCCAGCCAGAGGATCAGTCCGTGCCGGCAGCCGCCGAGTCTCTCCGTGCCACCGCGCCGCACCGTCTGCCCGCAGACGGTGCGGCCTGCACGCACCACCTGTTCCAGGCCCGCGTGGCGGAAACCCCGCACGCGCCGGCCGTTGCGCACGCGGGGCGGACGCTGACGTACGCCGAGCTCGACCGCCGCGGCAGCGCGGTGGCGGCGCGGCTGCGGGCGCTGGGCGTGGGGCCGGAGGCGCGCGTGGCGGTGCTGCTGGAGCGCGGATTCGACCTGGCCGCCGCGCTGCTGGGGGTGCTGAAGGCCGGCGCCGCGTACGTGCCGCTGGACCCCGAGTACCCCGCCGAGCGCATCGCCTACGTGCTGGAAGACTCGGGCGCGGTGGCGATGCTGTCCGGCGCGGCCCACTTGCTCCCCGCCGGCGCGCCGCCCGTGGTGGACGTCGCCTCCATCCCCGACGCCGAGGCCGACGGCTTTGTGCCGGTGGAGACGGATCCGGAGTCGCTGGCGTACGTGATCTACACCTCCGGCTCCACCGGCCGGCCCAAGGGGGTGGGCATCTCGCATCGCTCGCTGGTGTCGCACAACCGGGCGGTGATCGCGCTGTTCGGGCTGGGCGAGGGCGACCGGGTGGCGCAGATCACCTCCATCGGCTTCGACATCTCGGTGGAGGAGATCTTTCCCACCTGGGCGGCGGGGGGCACGGTGGTGTTTCGCCCGGCCGAGGTCCCCGGCTTCGGGAGCGGCTTTCTCCGCTGGCTGGGGGACGAGGGGATCACCGTACTGAACCTGCCCACCGCCTTCTGGCACGCGTGGGTGGACGACCTGGCCGCCGCGGGCGCCGCGCCCCCCGCGTCGCTGCGCCTGGTGATCGTGGGCGGCGAGCGGCCCAACCCCTCGGTGCTGGCCCAGTGGCGGGCGATCGCGGGCGATCAGGTGCGCTGGATCAACAGCTACGGCCCCACCGAGGCCACCGTCACCGCCACCGCCTGGGAGGCGACCGGCGAGGTGGACGACGAGGTGCCGATCGGGCGCGCCCTCGCCAACACCCGCGCCCACGTGCTGGACGAAGCGCTGCGGCCGGTGGACGAGGGGGAGCTCTTTCTGGGCGGCGAGGGCGTGGCGCGCGGCTACCTGGGCCGCCCGGGCCTCACGGCGGAGCGCTTTCTCCCCGACCCGTTCGCGTGCGCCCCCGGCGCGCGGATGTACCGCACCGGCGACCGCGTAAGAGTGCGTGAGTGCGTGAGTGCGGAAGTGCGTGAGTGGAACGGCGGCGAGGATGACGGCGAGTCGACGACTGACGCACTCACGCACTCACGCACTCACGCACTTTCCTCTCGCACTCACGCACTCGAATTCCTGGGGCGCCTGGACGACCAGGTGAAGGTGGGCGGGTTCCGCGTGGAGCCGGGGGAGGTGGAGGCCGTCCTCGCGACGCACCCTGCCCTGGCGCACGCCGCGGTGGTGGCGCGCGACGACGGCACGGGGCGCACGCGCCTGGTCGGCTACGTGGTGAGCCGGGAGGGCGAGGCGGTGCACGCGGGCGCGGTGCGGCGCTGGCTGCGCGGGCGCCTTCCCGCGTACATGGTCCCCTCGGCCATCGTGCCGCTGGACGCGCTGCCGCTCACCGCGCACGGGAAGGTGGACCGGCGCGCGCTCCCCGCCCCGGCCGCGCTGGAGCCGCTGGAGGGCGACTGGAGCGAGGCGGGCGAGACGGCGCGGGCGCTGGCGGAGATCTTCCGCGAGGTGCTGGGCGCGCCGTCCATCGCCCCCG
>DASTVC010000892.1:0-3570 GCA_035759295.1 Longimicrobium sp.
TGCCCCGCATCGGCGGGCGCATCTTCGGCTACCTGCTGGCCACGGACCAGACCTTTTCGCTGGAAGACCTGGCGGAGCAGCTGCAGGCCAGCAAGGCCTCCGTAAGCACCAACGCGCGGATGCTGGAGCAGTTCGGGATGATCCGCCGCGTGAGCGTGCTGGGCGACCGGCGCGACTTCTACCGCGTGCAGGACGACCCGTGGGAGCAGATGCTGCGCGTGGCGCAGGGACGCTGGCGGGAGATGGTGAACGTCTTCAACGAGGCCGCCGAGCGCCTTCCCGAGCCCGCCGGCCGCACCCGGATGGACGAGGCCGCGCGCTTTCACACCCTGCTGATCCGCGAGTGCGACGCGCTGATCGACCACTGGCACGCCCTGCGGCGCCAGGAGCAGGTGGCGGCCGGCGAGCCGCTGCGGCGTGTATCGGGCGCGTAGGCCGGGACGTAACGATTCCGTTTCACTGTAAGCAACCACTTGCATACACCAGTGTCGCCGCCTAGCTTGGCCGGCATGGAAGTTCGCGAACGACTGCTGCACGCCGCGCGGCGCGTGTTCGAAGAGGCGGGGTCCCGCGGGGCCACCACCCGCCGCATCGCCACCGAAGCCGGCGTGAACGAGATCACGCTGTTCCGGCACTTCGGCAGCAAGGCCGCGCTCATCGGCGAGGCGCTGGCGGCCGCCAGCCGCGAGCCCGTGCGCACCGGCCTTCCCGCCGAGCCGCACGATCCCGCGGCCGAGCTGCTGGCGTGGAGCCACGCCGGCTACACGCACCTGCGGCTGCACGCGGCCATGATCCGCACCACCCTGGGCGAGCTGGCCGAGGCGCCCGACGCGGCGCGGTGCGTGGCGGGGCCGCCGGTGCAGGTGCACAGCGAGCTGCTGCGGTACCTGGAGCGCCTGCGGGAGCGGGGGATGGCGGACGGCGAATGGGACCCGGACGCCGCGGCCAACCTGCTGATGGGCGCGCTGTTCGCCGACGCCATCGCCCGCGACGCGTTCCCGGAGAAGTACCCGTACCCCGAGGCCGAGGCCCCGGCGAAGTACGTAGCGATGTTCCTGCGGGCGATCGGCGCGGTGCCGGCGCCCGTGGCGGGGCCGGAGGCGGTGGACGCCGCGCCGGCCGGCGGTACCCCGGAAGCTCGACCGAACCTCTCCTGACGGGGAAATCAGAGACCGATATGTCCATCACCACCTGGCCCGGCCGGATTGCCCGCGGCGCCGCCCTCGCGGCGGCGCTCGTGTACGCGGCCCCCGCGTTCGCGCAGGGCACCCCTGCCTCCGCGCAGCGCCCGCTGACCCTGGAAGAAGCGCTCAGCCTGGCCGAGGACGCCAGCGAGCCCGTGCAGATTGCCCGCGCCGGCCTCACCCGCAGCCGCGGGCAGCTGGTGCAGGCCCGCAGCGCGCGGCTGCCGCAGCTCAACGGCACCCTGTCCTACTCCCGCGCCCTGGCCTCGCAGTTCGAGGGGCTGGGCGGAGGCGCCGAGGAAGACACCACCGCTCCGCCGCCGCCGGTGAACTGCGGCCGCTACACGCCCAATCCGGCGCTGCCGCTGGAAACGCGCGTGGACTCGCTGGAGCACGCCCTGGACTGCACGGCCAACGGGGGATCGAGCCCGTTCAGCGGCTTTGGCGACCTGGGCTTCGGCAGCGAGAACACCTGGCAGATCGGGCTGAGCCTTTCGCAGTCGCTGTTCAGCCCGCGCATCGGCGCGCAGAACCGCATCGCCGAGGCGGGGCGCGCGCGGGCCGAGATCGAGCTGAACAGCCAGCGCGCGCAGCTGGCCATGGACGTGACGCAGGCGTACTACGACGCCGCGCTGGCTGACCGGCTGGTGGCCATCGCCGAGGCCACCTTCGCGCAGGCAGACACCACGCTGGCGCAGGTGCGGCTGGCCGAGCAGGTGGGCAACCAGCCGGAGTTCGACGTGCTGCGCGCGCAGGTGCAGCGCGACAACCAGCTTCCGCTGGTCATCCAGCGCCGCGTGGACCGCGACCTGGCCTACTCGCGCCTGCGCCTGCTGCTGGACATGCGCTCGGACGAGCCGCTGGTGCTCACCACCTCGCTGGACGACACGCGCGCCGTCCCCGTCGCCCGCTTCGCCGCGAACGAGGGGATGCTGGGCGACACCTCCGTCGTCAACCGCGCGCCGGTGCAGCAGGCGGCCACGCTGGTGACGGTGCAGGAGGGCTCGCTGGCCATCGCCAAGGCGCAGCGGCTGCCGACGATCAACCTCGTCTCCCAGTACGGGCGGGTGGCGTATCCGGGCGGGCTGCTGCCGGAGTGGGACCAGTTCCGCACCAACTGGACGGTGGGGGCGCAGCTCTCCGTCCCCATTTTTACCGGCGGGCGCATCCGCGGCGACGAGATGGTGGCCGAGGCGGACCTGCTGGAGGCACGGGCCCGGCTGCGGCAGACGCAGGACGCCGCGTCGCTCGACACGCGGACCGCGGTGGAGCGGCTGGAGCAGGCCCGGGCGCAGCTGCGCGCCAGCTCGGGCGTGGTGGAGCAGGCGGCGCGGGCGTACTCCATCGCCCAGGTGCGGTACCGCGAGGGGCTCAGCACGCAGGTGGAGCTGGCGGACTCGCGCATCCTGCTGCAGCAGGCGCAGGCCAACCGCGCGGTGGCCGCCCGAGACGTGCAGATCGCGCAGGCGCGGGTGGCGCTCCTTCCCTACCTCCCGCTGGGCGCGGGGGGCACGCAGAGCGCCACGCAGCAGCAGACCACGACGCAGCAGAATCAGCAGCAGCAGCCCCGGCAGCAGCAGGCTCCGGCGGCGGACCAGGCTTCGGCGTTCACCTCGGGGGGTGAGTGATGGCTCGAATGACGATCAGGAACGTGGGGGCCGCGCTGGCCCTGGGGGTGGCGCTGGCGGGGTGCGGCGACGGCGAGGCGGCGGAGGGCGGGCCGGCCAAGCGCGACGAATCCGTGGTGATCGGCCCGGAGAACGTGTACGTGGCGGCCATGGAAGAGGTCTCCACCGGCCCGTCCATCAGCGGCTCGCTGGCCGCCGAGCGCGAGGCGCGGGTGAACGCGCAGGCCGGCGGCGTGGTGACCGCCGTCTCCGCCGAGAAGGGGCAGGCCGTCCGCGCCGGGCAGGTGCTGGCCCGCATCGACGACGCGGCGCTGCAGAGCCAGGTGATCTCGGCCCAGTCCGCCGTCCGCTCGGGAGAGCAGGCGGTGCAGCTGGCGGCGAGGAACGTGGAGCGCAGCCAGACGCTGGAGGCCGCCGGCGCCGTGGCCACGCGAGACCTGGAAACGGCGCGCAACCAGCTGTCCGCCGCGCAGGCGCAGCTGGCCGGCGCCCGCGCGCAGCTGGCCAACGCGCGCGAGCAGCAGCAGAAGACGACCGTCAACGCGCCGATCTCCGGCATCGTGAGCGAGCGCCCGGTGAGCGCGGGATCCGTCGTCGGGCTGGGGACGCCGATGTTCGTGATCGTCGATCCCGGCAGCATGCAGCTGGAGGGGAGCGTCCCCGCGGGCGACCTGGGCGCGGTGCGCATCGGCGCGCCCGTGCGCTTCACGGTCACCGGCTACCCGGGGCAGACCTTCACGGGCACCGTGGCCCGCATC
>DASTVC010000893.1:0-2346 GCA_035759295.1 Longimicrobium sp.
CGCCGCGTAGTCCGCGTACTGCACCGGCAAGGGGGGGAGCGGGTTCTCCTTCCCCCGGCGGAAGGCGTCGTAGAGCGTGCCCAGCTCCCGCGTCAGCACCTCGATGCTCCAGCCGTCGGAGACGATGTGGTGCATCGTCAGCAGCAGCAGGTGGTCGTCCTCCGCCAGCCGGACCAGCCGGCCGCGAATCAGCGGCCCCTGCGCCAGCTCGAAAGGCGCGCCCGCCTCCTCGGTCACCAAGCGGCGCAGCTCCGCCTCTGCGGCCGGCTGCCCGCTCAGGTCGTGCTCCAGGAGGCGAAAGTCGCCCGCCAGCGCAATGCGCTGCACCGGCTCGCCGTTGAGCTCCACGAACGTCGTGCGCAGCGCCTCGTGGCGCGCGAGAATCGCGTCCAGCGCCCGCCGCAGCGCCGCCCGGTCCAGCTCGCCCCGCAGCCGCTGGCGCATGGGGATGTGGTATGTGTCGCCCAGATCGCCCAGCTGCTCCAGGAACCAGAGCCGCTGCTGGGCGAACGAGAGCGGCAGCGCGCCGTCACGCTCCACCGGCTCGATGGGCGGAAGCTCGGTGCGCGCGGCGCTCTGGATGGCGCGCGCGAGATCCGCCAGCACCGGACGCTCGAACAGGTCGGCGATCCGCACCTCCGCGCCCAGCACCTGCCGTACGCGTGAGATCACCCGCACCGCCAGCAGCGAGTGGCCGCCCAGCTCGAAGAAGTCGTCGTGGCGGCCCACCCGCTCCACGCCCAGCACCTCTGCCCAGATCCCGGCCAGCGCCTCCTCCGTCTCGCCCAGAGGCGCCGCGTACTCGTGCGCCGCATAGGCATCCCCTTCCGGCGCGGGGAGCGCCCTGCGGTCCACCTTCCCGTTCGGAGTCTGCGGATACGCCTGCATCCACACGTATGCCGCCGGCACCATGTACCCCGGCAGTCGGTCGGAGAGATGCGCCTTGAGCGCGTCCACGGCGGCCGGCGCATCCCCCAGGTAGTACGCCACCAGCCGCCGGTCACCGGGCGCGTCCTCGCGGACCAGCACGACCGGGGCGCGCACGCCCGGGTGCTCCGCCAGCCGCGCCTCGATCTCGCCCAGCTCGATCCGGTAGCCGCGCACCTTCACCTGGAAGTCGATCCGGCCCAGGTACTCCAGCTCCCCGTCCGCGCGCCAGCGCACGCGGTCCATCACCCGATACATCCGCGCGCCCGGCGGGCCGAACGGGCAGGGGATGAAGCGCTCCGCCGTCATCGCGGGACGGTTCGCGTACCCGCGCGACAGGCCGTCGCCCGCCAGGTACAGCTCGCCCACGGCGCCCGTCGGCACCGGCTGCAGGTGCGCGTCCAGCACGTACGCCCGCGTGTTCGCCACCGGCGCGCCCACCAGCACGCGGTCCGCCCCGCGCGGAACGACGTAGTACGTCGAGTAGGTGGTGTCTTCCGTCGGGCCGTAGAGGTTGCCGACCTTCTCCACCGTAGGCAGCGCGTACAGCCCCTGCGCCAGCGCGGCAGGCAGCGCCTCGCCGCCCAGGTTCAGCGTCTTTACGCTCGCCGGAATGCCGCCGCCGCGCAGCAGCTCCTCCGCCGCGCTCGGCACCATGCTGACGTGCACCACCGACTCGTCCAGCGTCGCCAGCTCAAGCGCGTTCTCCACCAGCACCAGCTTTCCACCCCAGGCGAGGGTGCCGAACACCTCCGCGACGCTCACGTCGAAGTTGATGGAGGTGGAGAAGAGCACGGATGAGCGCTCCTCGTCCGTCACGTTCTCCCGCAACCAGTGCAGCAGGACGACGACGGAGGAGTGGCGGATCATCACCCCCTTGGGCCGGCCCGTGGACCCGGAGGTGAAGATGACGTGCGACAGGTTGCCCGGATGCACGTCCACGCGAGGCGCCTCGATGGACTCCGCCGCGATGGATGCGGCCTCGACGTCGAGCAGAAGCGTGGCGGCGCCCTCCGGAAGCCGGTCCGCGAGGACGGAGTCGGTGATGACCAGCGTCACCCCGGCGTCCTCCAGCATGAAGCCCAGCCGCTCGCGCGGGTACGCCGGGTCCAGCGGCACGTACGCGCCCCCGGCACCCAGCACCCCCAGCATCGCGGCCACCAGCTCCGGCGTGCGCGGCAGGCAGATGCCCACGCGCACCTCCGGCCCCACGCCGCGGCGCCGCAGCGCGTTGGCGATCCGGTTCGCCTGCCGCGCCAGCTGCGCGTACGTCAGCCGCTCGCCGCGCCAGGAGAGCGCGACGGCGTGCGGCGTCCGCGCCGCCTGGGCGTGGAACAGGTCGTGGACGCGGACACCGTCGGTGGGATACGGACGCCGGGTCGCGTTCCACTCCTCCACCACCCGCCGCCGCTCCACCTC
>DASTVC010000894.1:0-8522 GCA_035759295.1 Longimicrobium sp.
CCCGAGGCCAGCCACGAACGAATGCCCGGCAGCGCAGCCGCTGCCGGGGCATTCGTTCGATGATCCATCCGGACCGGAAGTTTTCAGCGATACGTGTCCTGCAGCGCCTGGAGGGCGGCGTCGCCGGGGCACAGGTCCGTAAAGGAGAGATCGACGAGGGGGCGATGGACGCTGCCGAGGGTGGCGTTCATGTCGGCGGCGGCGGGGTCGATGTAGAGCAGTCCGGTGGCCACTTCGCCCGCGCGCTGTCGCTCCATGAGGTACGCGTGCGCGCCGTCGCGGTCGGTGGGGTCGTAGTCCTCCGCCACCTTGCGGAAGTTCACCACGCTCCCGTCGTGCAGCGTCACCGCGCGCACGCTGCCGGGCGCGTACTCCGCCGTGATCTCCCGCGCGTGCGGGACGAAGTCGGCGATCACCACGGGCTGGGCGTGCTCGCGGGTGTGCAGGTAGCTCTTGGTGGACCCCTCGTGGTCGTTGAAGGTGACGCAGGGGGAGATGATGTCCACCAGCGCCAGCCCGCGGTGCTGCATCCCCGCCTTGAGGATCGGCACCAGCTGCGCCTTGTCGCCGCTGAAGCCGCGGGCCACGAAGGTGGCGCCGAGGGTCAGCGCCAAGAGCACGGGGTCGATGGGCGGCTGCACGTTCTCCTCGCCGCGCTTGGCCTTCGATCCCACGTCCGCGCTGGCGGAGAACTGGCCTTTCGTCAGCCCGTAGACGCCGTTGTTCTCGATCAGGTACAGCATGTTCACGTTGCGCCGGATGGCGTGGCACAGCTGGCCCAGCCCAATCGACAGCGAATCCCCATCCCCCGAAACGCCCAGGTACACCAGGTCGCGGTTGGCCGCGCTGGCGCCCGTGGCGATGGCCGGCATCCGTCCGTGCACGGAGTTGAAGCCGTGCGCCTGCTGCACGAAGTACGCGGGCGTCTTGGACGAGCAGCCGATGCCGCTCAGCTTGGCGATGCGGTGCGGCTCGATGCCCAGCTCGAACACCGCCTGCACGATGGCCGCCGTCACCGAATCGTGCCCGCAGCCGGCGCACAGGGTGCTCATCGCCCCCTCGTAGTCGCGCGCGGTCAGGCCGAGAATGTTGACGGGGAGCTTGGGATGCCGGACTTTCGGCTTGGCGATGTAGGTCATGCGGGCACCATCTCCGGCTGGTCGATGACGGTCTCGGTCTCCGCCGCGATGCCGAGCGCGGCGAGCACCTGATCCACCACGTCGCGCGCGCTCAGCGGCATGCCGCCGAAGGTGCCGATGGGCTCCAGCGCGCGGCGCGGCACGCCGGTCTCCAGGCTGATCAGGTGGCCCAGCTGCCCGTCGCGGTTCTGCTCCACGACGAAGACGCGGTCGTGCGCGGCCAGGAACTCCGCGACCGCGGGGGCGAAGGGAAAGCCGCGGACGCGCAGGTAGTCCGCCGCCACGCCGCGCGCCGCCAGCCGCTCCACGGCCTCCAGCACCGCGCGGTGGCAGCCGCCCACGGAGACGATGCCGACCGAGGCGCCGGGGATCATCCGCACCTCCGGCGCGGGGACGTGCGCCGCGGCGGAGTCGATCTTCCGCGCCAGCCGCACCATCACCTCCGCGTACTCCGCGGCGTCTTCGGTGTATGCGCCGTTCTTGTTGTGCCCCGAGCCGCGGGTGAAGAAGGCGCCCTTCGGATGCACCCCCGGCACCGTGCGCGCCGCGATCCCGTCGCCGTCGGCGTCAGTGTAACGGCTGAACTTCGCCATCCCCTCCAGCTGCTCCGCCGTCAGCACCTTGCCGCGGTCGGGGCGATACGAATCGTCCCAGCGCAGCCGCGGGATCATCCAGTCGTTCATCCCGATGTCCAGGTCGGAGAGGACGAACACCGGCGTCTGGAAGCGCTCCGCCAGGTCGAACGCGGCCACGGCGAACTCGAAGCACTCCGCGGGGTCGCCGGGGATCAGCAGGATGTGCTTCGTATCCCCGTGCGAGGCGTAGGCGCACATCAGCAGGTCGCCCTGCTGCGTGCGCGTCGGCATCCCGGTGGACGGCCCGGTGCGCTGCACGTCGAAGATTACGGCGGGGATCTCGGCGTAGTAGCCCAGGCCGATGAACTCGCTCATCAGGCTGATCCCCGGCCCGGCGGTGGCGGTAAAGGCACGGGCACCCACCCAGCTGGCCCCGATCACCATCCCCACCGCCGCCAGCTCGTCCTCCGCCTGCACGACGGCCACGCGGCCCAGCCCCGTCTCCGGGTCCTTCCGCATCTTCTTCGTGAACTTCGTGAACGCATCCACCAGCGACGTGGACGGGGTGATGGGATACCACGCCGCCACCGTGGCACCCGCGTAGACGCAGCCGAGCGCCGCCGCCGTGTTGCCGTCGATCAGGATGTGGTCCGCCGTGGCGTCCATCCGCTCCATCCGCACCGGCAGCGGGCAGTCGAAGTTCTGCTGCGCGTAGTCGCGGCCCAGGCGCAGTGCCTGGCGGTTGGAATCCAGCAGCCCCTTCTTGCGGCCGTACGTCTCTTCCAGCAGCGCGTCCAGGACGGGAAGCTCCATGTCGAACAGCGCGGAGAGCACGCCGGCGTAGGCGATGTTCTTGAGCAGGATGCGCTCGCGCGAGCCGGCAAAGTGCTCGCCGCACATCCGCGCCAGCGGCACGCCCAGGAAGGTCACGTCGTCGCGGGCCAGCTCGCGCGCCAGTGGCCAGGTGCTGTCGTGCACCAGCCAGCCGCCGCGGCGCACTTCCGCCACGTCGCGGGCGTAGGTGGCCGGGTTCATCGCGACGACGACGTCGAAGTCCGGGGTGCGCGCGGTGTGGCCGTCGCGGTTCACCCGGATCTCGTACCAGGTGGGCAGCCCCTGGATGTTGGACGGAAAGAGGTTCTTGCCGCTCACGGGGATCCCCATCCGGAAGATCCCCTTGCGGATCAGGTCGTTCGCGCTGGCCGATCCGGTCCCGTTGACCGTGGCGATCTTGAACGCGAAGTCGTTCACGCGGTCCCTCATGCGGCCCCCGCGGGGACGGCCGCCGGCGGGGCGGGGAAGATGGTCACGTTCGCCAGGATGGGCAGGCTGCGGCCGCGGGGGCGGTGGTGCGCGCCGGGCGGCAAGCCGGCGTAGGGGATCAGGATGTCGCTGCGGCGCATGTCCCAGGCGGCGGTGGGGCAGCGCTCGGCGCACAGGCCGCAGTGGATGCAGATGTCCTCGTCCTTCACCATCACCCGCGCCGTCTGCGGCAGAGGCCCGCTGACGAAGAGCGGCTGCTGGACGTTCAGCGCGGGCACCGTCAGCCGCATCCGCAGGTCTTCTTCCTCCCCGTTGGGCGCGATGGTCAGGCAGTTGACGGGGCAGATGTCGATGCAGGCGTCGCACTCGATGCACAACGCGTCCGTGAAGTGCGTCTGCACGTCGCAGTTCAGGCAGCGGCCGGCTTCCTTCTGCGTCTGCTCCCAGTCGAAGCCCAGCTCCACCTCGACTTCGAGGTTGCGGAGACGCTCGACCAGCTCCACGTGGCGCATCCGGGCGCGGGCCTGGCCCTCATAGTCGTTGTCGTAGCTCCACTCGTGCATCCCCATCTTCTGGCTGACGAGGTTCATCCCCCACGCCGGCCGTTCATCGATCGACTGGCCCTGCAGGTACTGGTGGATGGAGATGGCCGCCTGGTGCCCGTGCTCCACCGCCCAGATGATGTTCTCCGGCCCCCACGCCGCGTCGCCGCCCACGAATACGCCGGGGAGCGTGGTCTGGAAGGTCTTCTTGTCGACTACGGGCGCGCCCCACCGGTCGACTTCGATGCCGATGTCGTGCTCGATCCACGGGAACGCCGCCTCCTGCCCGATGGCCAGGATCACGGCGTCGCAGGGGATGATGACGGTGTCGAGGGTCCGGCTCTCCGCGCGCCCGTCCGCCGATTCCGTCCACTCCACCACGTCGAACTCCATCCCCACCAGCTCGCCGTTCTCGATGACGAACCGCCTGGGCGCGTGGTTCTCGACGATGATCACGCCCTCTTCCTCCGCGTCCTGCAACTCCCAGGGCGAGGCCTTGAAGTGCGGCCGCGACCGCCGCGCGATCACCCGCACCTCCGTCGCGCCCAGGCGTTTCGCGGACCGGCAGCAGTCCATCGCCGTGTTGCCCACGCCGATCACCAGTACGCGCGGCTGAATGTGGTCAATGTGGCCAAACGCGATGGACTGCAGCCAGCCGATGCCGATGTGGATGCGGTCGCTCTCGTGCCGCCCGGGAAGCTCCAGCTCCTTTCCCTTCGGCGCGCCGGAGCCGATGAACACGGCGTCCCATCCCTCGTCCAGCACCGCGCGCAGGCTGTCGACGGGATGGTTGGTCCGCAGATCGACGCCCATCTCCAGGATGGTTCCGATCTCGTGGTCCAGCACGCGCGGCGGCAGCCGGAAGCGCGGGATGTTGTTCCACATCAGTCCCCCCGCGCGGTCCAGCTTTTCGTACATGGTGACACTGTAGCCCAGCGGCAGCAGGTCGTTCGCCACCGTCAGCGACGCCGGCCCGGCGCCGATGCACAGGACGCGCTTGCCGTTCTTTTCCTCGGGGATTTCGGGGAGGTTGGCGTGCACCACGTCGTCGTCGCGCAGGTCGCTGGCGACGCGCTTGATGCGGCAGATGGCGACGGGCTCGCCATCCACGCGCGTGCGGCGGCAGGCGGGTTCGCACGGGCGGTCGCAGGTGCGGCCCAGGATGCCGGGAAAGACGTTGCTGGCGCGGTTGAGCAGGTACGCCTCGGTGTAGCGGCCCTGCGCCACGAGCCGGATGTATTCCGGGACGTTGGTGTGCGCGGGGCACGCCCACTGGCAGTCGACGACGCGGTGGTAGTGCTGCGGATCGGAGACGTTGGTCGGCTGCATGTACCCTCACCGTGGCGTGGGATTGCGTGGCCCGCCGAACGAAAACCGCTTGCTGGATGGAGACGTCGGAAGTCCGCCTGCCGTGGGTGGATACGCTGCGCGGCCAGGGGGATGATTCCAATATAGGAGCCGCGCGGCGGGATCAAAGGTTTTCGGTCGCGGCCCGGGACAGGGCGGGGGATGGAGCGGAGAACGGACTGAATCCCGACACGCGGCGCCGGCTCCCTGAACCGTCCGCAGGCCCTGTGGGGATGAAAAGCCGCGCGCATAGCAGCCTGTCATTTCGAAGGAGGGCCGCACCGAGCCATCCGTCACTCCATGGTCTGGCGCCGACTGAGAAATCTGGCACCGAGAGCGTTCGGCGGCGCGGCATCTGCCGCCGGCGAAGGCGGCGGATTAGGGGCTCAGCGCGTCGGTCGAGGCGAACGAACAACGAAGGTATTGTGTCGCCAACGGACGGGGTGGAAGTTGGATGAAGCAAACCGGATGCATCCCTCGCCGAATCCGATCCGAACGCCCGTGGTTTCGGTGGCGATCGGCACGACCAGGATCGATGCAACAGCGATGAGCCCACCGGACAACACCGCCGCCCACCGAGACTTTGCCGAACAGGTGGACATCAACACCGCGGATGCGGGCGAACTCAGGGGGCTGCACCGGATCGGTCCGGCGCTCGCGGCGCGGATCGTGGCGTTTCGAGAGCAGAACGGCTGGTTTTACGGACCCGATGACCTGAGTCGGGTGGATGGCGTCGGCCTGGAGCTGGCCTACGTGCTGGACCCGTATATCAATTGGGCAATCCCACCGCGTGAGGAGACGAAAGACGAAGTTTGGCCAGGTGCGCTGTGGTGGTCGATCGCCGCGCTTTTGCTGGCGACGGCCCTGGTCTACCTGTTCCGCGGCCTGCTCCCGAACATCCGCTCGGGCTCATGGACGCTCGTCTGGGCGATCAGCGCGTTCCTGCTCACGACCGCAAGTGTTTTCTGCGCGTGCGTTTCCACCGCGCTGGCGCAGTCGAGCCGGTCTGTGGCCGGCGCTGTCCGACACAAGCGGATCACCCTGTATTTTCTTGCTGCATCCGTCCTGATGAGCGTGAATTATGTGCTTAGCCTCGCCGCCCTGCTTGCGCTCCATATGCCGGACGGTTCTCGTCGTCTTGCGGAATCCCCAATACTCGTGATCGAACTATACTCGGGGATCTCGTGGGTGGCGTGTTGCTCCGCCGTCGTCATCGCGGCCTTCGAGCCGCGGTACGGGCAGAGCCGGTTGCTCAACGCCGTCTTCAACGGGTTCATCCTACTCGAAAGCGTGCGGACGGCGGCTCAGACCTGGACGTTCCGGGAATCCCTGCTCCCCATTGGGGTGAGCTGCCTGCTCGCGCTTTACGGCGCGGCGTTCGTCGTTTCTGGCGTGGCCATTCTCCGTGGCTACTCATTTCTGCGGTTCTTCGCGAGCCACCTGAGCGTTGCCGCAGGAGAGGATTCCACAAACCGCTGGGTGCGATGGCTCAACCGTCAGCTGCCCGATCCCGAGGACCAGAAAGAGCTGCTGGATGCGCTACAGCGAGCGCACCCGGAGTCGCGCTGGCGGCTGGTGGGACTCGGGATCGTGAGTGCAGGCCTGTCGCTGCTGTACCACACGGTGGTCGCCATCTGGGAGTGGTACGTGCAGAACGGGATAGAAGGGTTCTAAGGAGCGCGGTAGCCGCGGGAACTCGCCCTTGGACCAACCCGCGGACGCCACCGGGTTAGACGCGGTCGGTGGGGGCGCTGGTGGCGGCGTCGGCGCGCAGTTCTTCGAGGTTCTGGTGGATGCGCTGCACCATCGTTTCGTAGCGCGGGTCGGGCCCGTCCTTCATCAGATCACTCAGTGCCGCCTCGGCCTGCTCATGCGCGCTTACGGCCTTGCCGAGTGCCAGCTTCTTGTTGTCCTGGGGCTCCATGACGTCCTCGTGGATGTGATGCGCAGGCGCAATGGCGGCCCGCGGGTGTGTCTCCCGCAGGCCGTGTCTCAATCTCCGTTCCACGCCCTTGGCCAGCGGCGATCTAGAACCCGCCAAACGTTTGATTTCCTGAGGGAGGCGCCGATCCGGACGCTGCCTGCGCGCTGCATTCTGGCGCCGACCGAAGGATCTCGCCGGCAGAACCGTGGGTCCGGGTCCCGCGCTCGGATGCCGGCCCCACGGGGAGGCAGACGAGATCCTTCGGTCGCGCGCAAGCGGTTGGGTGGAATCATACGGAACCCGGATCCGATCAAGCGGACGGTGTCATTCTGAGAGAGGCGCGCACTCCGTCCCCTCCCGGTCGCACCCTTGCCTGTGCGCCGACCGAAGAATCTCTACGATGGGCGCACGGTCGCGTCGGGTACGTCAGCCTCGGCGCGAAGGACCCCCGTTCCCGATAAAGATTCTTCGGTCGGCGCACAGGCCTGGAGCGTGAAGACGGTTTTGCGCGGCGCCTTCCTCAGCATGACAGCGATCTTCTGGACGCAGTCTTTTGCGGATTCGGTGTCAGGTTGTGTCGCGAGCGCTTCCTCAGGAAATAAACCGAGAGGTGCGTGGGATGCCTACGCGATCGGCCGGGCGTATAGAATCGCCAGGGCGCCGTCGCAGCGCGACGCGAGGGCCAGAAACTCGTCGCCCCAGCCGCTGCTCATGGCGGTCTCCTGCAGCGGGCCGGTGGGCGCGAAAAGGATGTCGATGGAAAACCGCGCCGGCAGGCTCCCGTTTTCCAGGTCATGGATCAGCGGATCGACCTCCGCCAGCGCGGCGTCCGCGTCTTCCCACGACGACCACAGGAAATCTGCGTCCGGACTGGCCAGGCGCGCGCGGATCTCCCGCATCACCACCAGCAGCTCCCGCCGGGCGATCTCCCACGCTTCGGCGGGCCAAGCCATCTCGCTCACAGCAGGATCGCGTCGATGGGCCCGGTGCCTCGGCGCCCGCGCGTGCGGAAAAAGCTGCCGCCGTAGACGTGCCACGGCAGCGCCTGCAGCAGCGCGACGGCCTCCGCTGGGGCAAGGCCGGCGTCCGCGTCGTCCGGCAGCAGACCCAGGAACCAGCGGCCGGAGGCGGTAAAGGCCTCGTACTCCACGTGGTAGCGCAGCCAGCGCCGCCCGCATGCGCGGCAGGTGCGCAGGCTCACGTCGCCGAAGCGCCCGCGGCTGGTGTCGACACCCACGGACGCTTCGTCGTAGCTGGACGGCCCCAGCTCAAGGCACTCGCACGCGGCGCCGGACATCAGGCGCCGCCCACCCGCTGCGCGAGGGGATCGGCCGGGGCGGGGGTGGACAGGCGGGCGGCGGGGGTGGAGCCCATCAGCAGCCGCTCCGTAAAGTCCAGCCGCTCGTTCACGCGCGCCAGCTCGTCGCGCAGCTGCGCCACCTCGTCGACGAGCAAGGCCGTCTGCGGCGCATCGACCACCGTATGTCCGCGGCGCCCGCGTCCCAGCCGCTCCGGCGGCATGCGCAGCACGGCCACAAAGCCGGTGGCGATGGCGAGAACGGGGATCATCAGGGCGAGAATGCCTTCCATGGCGCGTCGTCTCCGAATGGGAACGTTGGGGTGCAAACTCCTGCGACCGCGCCACGTACGAGGCCCGGCCGCAAGAAGATTCGCAGGGCGCGCAGCCGGGCGCCCCCAACCTTCACCCTCTCATCTTGTCGCCCCGCGCCCC